>NZ_JBQQBR010000049.1:0-89410 GCF_052245935.1 Nonomuraea sp. 3N208
GTAGACGGCGGGATGCCCGGGGGCCTCGGTCGGGAACCGAACATTCTGACCGGCGTGCTCGAAGGCAACAGTGCGTGACCCATCAGGGTCGGGCCCCGGCGCCAGACTGTTAGACGGGCTCATGCGGGCCCAGAAGAAGCTCCGGCGTCGGCGGGCAACCCACCCCCATTTTCACGCCTGTGTGGCGTCACCGGAAGGGAGAGGGGGACTGTTAGCGAGTGGGGCACCACCTCCTCCAGCGCAGAGGCTCGTACTCGGCGCATGAATGCTGTGAGGCCAGGACCTCCCATACATGGGCGGCACGTCCGAACCGGCCTCTGGCGGTCTCCTCGTGGCCGTCCCCGGCCGGACGCAGGACGAAGTACTCGCCACCCTCAGAACACAGCTCGTACTCGCCGCAGCAGGACGTGGCAACGACCCGCATGCGCGGGCTGCGTTGGATGTATGGACCCCATTGATCCAGGTCAGGGCCGCGCGACCAGCCTCGGGATTGTGGAACCCTTGGCCCGCCGCCTGCCGCACCTGCAACCGGCGGGCCGGGGGAGTTCGTGCGGTTCATGTGGAGTCCCTGACGCTGTGGAGTAGGGCCGATTGCCAGGCCAGGGTGGACGCGAGCGCGATCGCGTCCTCACGCCGAATGGGGCTCATGACCCGGGCTGCCACCAAGGCCGCGGTGAGGGGCGTTAGCAACTTGGCAGTCCACCACAGCCACTCGGAGGCATCGCGCTCATTGGTGATGTCCCATGCGGGCTAGGTGTTACGCAGTACGGAAAGCTGACGACCCCGCACGTCCTGCAAGACCGCCGCCTGCGCTACGACTTGGCGAACGCTCTGGTCGGTGGCCTGTAGGAGCGTATGCAACTCCGGGTCCGCCATGGTTACCTTGTTCGCCGCACCTGGACGTCTCAGGGAGCTCAATGGGGCCACACCTCCGACGTGAGTCTGAAGACTCCACGGGTCTGTGTTTCGTCACCTGTCGCTGGCTGCGGTTGTGCAGCTACCGTGAAGCATGTTCCTCCGACGTCCTGGCAGACGAGAGGTTGCCTGGACGGGGCAACAGGCAACCGGGAGAGGCAACCGTGGGTTTTGGTGAGCAACTGCGACACTGGCGCGAGCGACGCCAGGTGTCACTGACGGGGCTCGCCCAAGCAACTCACTACTCCAAGAGCTATCTCAGCCGCGTTGAGCGGCGGCAACGCAGTCCCGAACGACTCCTTGCCGAGCTGGCTGACGACGCCCTCAGCGCTGACGGGCGCCTCGTCGAGGCGTGGGTGAGGGAATACGGCTCCGAGCCTATGCTTGGGACTAGCGCAGGAGGTGAGGCAACGAAACGGCGCACGTTCCTCAAGAGCGCGAGCACGGCACTCGTCACTCCCGCCCTGGGCATGCCAGATGGGAACGCCGATGCGGTCGCGCGGCTGCGCGATGCCCTCGTTCCGGACACACCAGCGCAGTCCAGCGACATGCCATTGCAGATGTTCAGCCGCGCCGTCACCCGAGCCCGCCGCGACTTCACCGCGGCTCGCTACGTCGGCCTGGCCGACGACCTGGCCGAACTGATCCCCGTTGCCCGCTCCACCTCCAGCGCAGCCGGCCAGTCGTTCGCCGCGCAGGTTTATCACCTGACCGCGCGAACACTGATCAAGCTGTCCGCTCCGCCGTACGCCTGGGTGGCGGCACATCAGGGCGAGCAGGCGGCCACCGCGAGCGGCGACCTGCGCGCGCTGGCCGAGGCCCGCCGCGACCTGGTCTCGCTGTTCCACCGAGCCGCCGACTACGGCAAGGCGCGTGATCTGACCGCCCGCGCTGCCGACCTGATGCGCCCGCAGCTGCCCGGCGCGGCGCCGGCCGTGTGGGGCGCGTACGGGGCGCTCATGTCCACCGGCGCGATCGCCGCCGCTCGGATGGAGGATCGGCACAGCGCGCTGGCCATGCTGGAGGAGGCCGCCGAGGCATCTCAGCAAGCGCCCAAACTGGTCTTCTCTGCTGGGCATGTGGTGACGTACCGGATCGGCGTGTCCATCATCCTGGGCGACGCGGGTACAGCCATAGAGCACGCTCGTGGGGATCTCTCCCGACGACATCCCCACGGTCGAGCGGCGGGCCAGCTACTACACGGGCATCGCCGAGGTGTACACACTCTGGGGGAAGACCGATCGGGCGATCCGCGCGCTGCTCATCGCGGAGAAGCTCGCGCCCGCCGAGGTACGCCGGTCGAACTCGCGGCGCGTCATCGAGGATCTGTTGCATCGTGATCCGCACAGCACTCTGTCGGGACTACGGGCGCTCGCACGACGCGTATCCGTGACGCTGTAGGTCAGTAGCGGCAAGTATCCACACTTCGAGGTAGAGCGCATGGCCTCTTTCTGCGGAATATTGCGGTGATCCGCGGTAACGGCCGACGATGAGCAGAGCGTGATGCTATAGGCCGGTGACCTGCGGCTACCCTGCTCGCCTCCATTATGCGGATTGTGCGGCTTTGGCGGCAGATCCGCCGCGGATCACCACGGGCGGGAGATGGCCGCGGTTGACCCAGCTGAGCTCGCCGGTGGTCAGGTCCAGGTCGGCCAGGATGGCGGTGACGAAGCGGGTGGCCCGGCCGAACTCCTCGATCAGCACCCGTTCGATCATCGTGCTGTTGGTGATCAGGTCGGCGCCCTGGCGGCGGTGGTTGCGGCAGGCGGCCATCGCGAGGTTGGCCGTCAGCCCCGCGGAGACGTCGTGGCCCATGGCGTCGAAGATGGCCAGGTGCGCGACGTCGTCGGCCACGGAGTAGTCGAAGGCGTCCCCGCCGATCTCGTAAGCCGGCTCGAGCACCGCGCCGATCACGATCTGTGGTGTGGCGCAGGCCAGCGGCGGCATCAGGTTCCACTGCATCTCCGCGGCCACGTTCATCGGCCGGGTGCGCACCAGCCGGGGATAGGAGTCGTCGCATGGTGATCTACTGGGGCCTGGGCGGCACCGTCACGCGGGCGCCGTGCAGGCGTTCCAGCGCGCGGCAGGTCTCCAGCACGGCCGAGTGGCCGGTGGCCTGGATGATCATGTGGGCGCGGACGGCCGGAAGCGATGACCGCGCCGCGCACGGCGAGCAGGTCGGCCTCCCAGCCGGAGGGGGTGAAGACGATCTTGGAGGGCGCCGATCAGGGCGGCGACCTGACGCCGGGCATACGCGAGGGTGAAGACGACGTCGAGCTTCGGTTCGTACGCCTCGGGTTGGATGCCAAGTTCGTGGGCGGAGTATTCGCCAGCCGGTTGATGTGCTCGGTCAGGTACGGCGAGACGTGGGTCAGCTGCTCCGGGACGATCTACCACCCCTCCTCCAACAGCTGACGGACGACTCCGAATACGACCGAAGCCGCACCATCCGGTGACTCTTTCACCGGGATGGCCGGACTTGGACATGGCGCTCCTCAGACACCGACGGCGGTAGGACGACAGATACCCTTCGGGAAGCGCAGAAACCCTGATCGTTCTCAGTGCGTTCCCTGGTGGGGCGCCAAAGCCTTGGCCTGGCGCCTGGGCCCCGGACTGGCTCACCGGCTGGTAGTGACCACCGCCGACCCGGCCACACTCCCGGACAAGGCCACCTGATAGGCCACAGCATTGATCGACGCCGTCTACGTAGGTCATGGAGTGTGTCCCTATCAACCACCTTGATTTAATGAACTACCGCTAACGCCTGATGCCGAAAGTCGGCGTGTTGAGCCGCTGATAATAAGAATGGCGAGGCAGGCCGCCAGTCGAGTACGCACAGGTTCGGCGAGGACACAGGCGATCGGCGACCCGAAGGCGGCGCTGTTCCAACCTCTGGCGGCCACTACGAATAGAGCGTGGCTGGGCAGCCAACGAGGCTGTGAGGAGTGAACGGGTCGGGTCGCGCCAAACCCTATGTGGTGCGCGGCTTCTAGTCCGCAGCACCTACTGGAGGGATTTCCTCAACTGCCGCTGATCGCTGAGCGACCAGCAGAGCACACCGTCTCAGACAGTCCGAAGCCGGACGAACATGTGGGCCATGATCGACGCCTTATCAGGTGCCGGCGTCGTGAGCGCAACCGGGTAGCTGGCGCGAGCATCGCCAGGACCAGGCCGTATGCGGTGGGGCGATCACCTCGCACACCGAGATTCTGACCATCAAGATCGCGAAGGTGCGGTCAAAGCGGTCCGGGGTGGCCGTCTGCGACAGTCCACACGGGCTAACGTTTGGTTCGTCTTGACTGGTCGTCTGCGGAAGGAATTCGGATGAGCGAGGGCAGTGGTCCGCGGAGCCGTGCTCGGCGGGGGACCAGCGCGCCGTTGTCGCGTGAGGACGTGGTGGACGCTGCTTTGCGCTATGTGGACGAGCACGGGCTGGAAGCGCTGACCATGCGCGCGCTGGCCAAGGGTATGGGGGTCTACCCCACGGCGTTGTACTGGCACATCGGCACGAAGGCGCAATTGGTGGCAGCGGTCTCGGCACGGGTGCTGGAGGAGATCGTCCTGCCGTCCGAGCAGGGCATGGGTTGGGACGATTGGCTGGTGGCGATGGCCCGGCTGTGCCGGGAGGCGATGCACCGGCATCCGAATCTCGCGCCGATCATCGGCTCCCAGTTGGTGGTGACCACGACGGCGGTTCCCTTCGTGGAGCGCGTGGTAGGCGCGCTGCAACGGGCCGGATTCGCCGGGGAGGAGCTCGTCCACGTCTACAACGCGGTGATCGGGTTCGTGCTCGGATGGATCACCCTGGAGCTGTCCGCGGGCCCCGCGGACGCCGAGGACGGCTGGCAGAAGGGCTTCGCGGCGGAGCTGCGAGCGGTCAACCCCAACGCGTTCCCGGTGTTGACGCGCAACCTGCCGCTGCTGGAGAACAACGCCTTCTTGACCAGATGGGACTCCGGGCGGGACAAGCCCATGGACGGCAGCTTCACCGTGGCTTTGGAGTTGCTGGTCAGCGGACTGCGCTCCAGGATCTCCTGACCCGGCTGAAGGGCGGCTGCCCTCGCTGAGCTTCGAGGCGGGAAACACAAGGTTTACGCACGCCACTTGCTCTTGTCCCGCGTACAAGACATCCTGTACCTCGTACAAAAGATGAGTTTCCTCTCAGCGGTCGCTCATGTGCTCGGACTCCAGGAGCCACCACCCATGAACCACCAACTGCTCCCGCAGCGCCCGGAGATGCTGCGCGAACCGGCTCCCGACGCGCGTCGGGCAACGGCGATCGGCGGCTACCTCACCTGGCTGGAGCGCACCCGGGATCTCGCTTTCACCGGCTACCACGACCTGCACCGCTGGTCGGTCGCGGACCTCGAAGGCTTCTGGTCGTCGATCTGGGACTACTTCGACGTCCGCGCGCGCACCCCCTATGACCGGGTGCTCGGCCGGCGGGACATGCCCGGTGCCGAGTGGTTCCCCGGCGCGACCCTCAACTACGCAGAGCATGTCCTGCGTCCGGCGGGAGCCGCGCCCAGCGGGATGGCCGTGCTGGCGCGTTCGCAGACCCGCGGACCGCTGGAGCTGTCCTGGGGGGACCTGGCCGACCAGGTCGCCCGCGCGCGGGCCGGTTTGCGCGCCCTCGGCGTCGGCCGGGGCGACCGGGTCGTGGCCTACCTGCCGAACATCCCGGAAACCCTCGTGGCGTTCCTGGCGACCGCGAGCCTGGGGGCGATCTGGTCAAGCTGCGCCCCGGAGTTCCGCGCCCGTGGCGTCATCGATCGGTTCTCCCAGATCGAGCCCACCGTCCTTCTCGCCATAGCCGGGTACCGCTATGGCGAGAAGGACATCGACCGGCGCGACGAAGTCGCGGCGATCCGCACCGGCCTGCCGACCCTTCGTCACACCGTCCACGTACCGTACGGCCCGGGGGACCTCGCCGACACGGTCGCCTGGGTGGACCTGCTCACCGGACCCGCCGAGCCCGGCTTCGACGCCGTCCCGTTCGCCCACCCGCTGTGCGTGCTGTTCTCCTCCGGCACCACGGGCAAACCCAAAGCGATCATCCATGGCCACGGCGGAATCCTGCTGGAACACCTGAAGAACCACTCCCTGAGCTGGGACCTGGGCCCCGGCGACCGCATGTTGTGGTTCACCACCACCGCGTGGATGATGTGGAACTCACTGGTCTCCGGGCTGCTCGTGGGCGCCTCGATCGTGATGGTCGACGGCAACCCGCTGCACCCCGGCCTGGACTGGCAGTGGCGACTGGCCGAGGAGACCGGCGCCACCCTCATGGGCGCCAGCCCCGGATTCCTGATGGCCTGCCGCAAAGAAGGCCTCATCCCGGCCAAGGACCACGATCTGTCCCGGCTGCGGCAAATCGGCGCCGCGGGAAGCCCGCTGCCGGCCGAGGGATTCCGCTGGGTGCAAGAGCAGTTCGGCCCCGGTGTGCTGCTCAACGTGGGCAGCGGTGGCACCGACGTGTGCACCGGGATCCTGCAGGGCAACCCACTGCGGCCGGTCTGGGCCGGCGAGATCTCCGGCCCCTGCCTGGGCGTCGCCGCCACCGCCTACGACGAGCGGGGCAACGAGGTGACCGACGTGCTCGGCGAGCTGGTCATCACCCAGCCCATGCCCTCGATGCCGATCGGCTTCTGGGGAGATACCGACGGCTCCCGCTACCGGGACGCCTACTTCGACACCTACCCGGGCGTGTGGCGGCACGGCGACTGGGTGCGCTTCACCGCGGCGACGGGCAGCTGCACGGTGGCCGGACGCTCGGACGCGACCCTCAACCGTGGCGGGGTGCGCCTGGGCACCGGGGAGTTCTACCGCATCGTCGAAGAACTGCCCGAAATCGACGACAGCCTGGTCGTGCACCTGGACGACACCGCCGGCGGCCCCGGCCGGCTGCTCCTGTTCGTCGCCCTGCACGACGGCGTCGAGCTGGACGATGCCCTGCGCCGGCGGATCACCACCGCGCTGCGAGACGCCCTCTCCCCGCGCCACGTGCCCGACGGCATCACCGCCATGCCCGTCATCCCGAGAAACCGCACCGGCAAGAAACTCGAACTGCCGGTGAAGAAGATCCTTCTGGGCGCCGCGCCATCCGAGGTCGTGAGCCCCGACACCCTGGCCGAACCGACATCCTTGGCCGCATTCGCCGCCCTGGCGAGCCAGCGCTCCGCCCACTGACGGGAAGTTAACCCTGCACCCTTGCTCTTGTCCGCTGTACAAGAGGGTTTCTTGTACAGCGGACAAGAGGTGCCCCTTGGAGGCATACATGACAACGACCGACAACTCCGATTCCAACCGCAGCGACGACCCTCAGGCCGAAAGGGCGGTCAAACGACGCGTCCTCATCTCCAGCTACGTGGGCAGCGTGGTGGAGTGGTACGACTTCCTGCTCTACGGCACCGCGTCGGCCCTGGTCTTCAACAAGATCTTCTTTCCCGCGGTCGATCCGAGCGTCGGCCTCATCGCCTCGTTCGGCACGCTCGCCGTGGGGTACGCCGCGCGACCGCTCGGCGGCATCCTGTTCGGCCACTTCGGGGACCGCCTCGGGCGCAAGCGGATGCTGGTGTCGAGCATCCTGCTGATGGGCGCGGCCACCCTGCTCATCGCGATACTGCCGACCTACGATCAGATCGGGATCTGGGCCCCCGTCCTCCTCATTGTGCTGCGACTGCTGCAAGGAGTCGCGGTCGGCGGCGAGTGGGGCGGCGCGGTGCTCATGACACTGGAACACGCGAAGGGGAACCGCCGCGGCTTGTGGAGCAGCGTCGCCCAGATGGGCGCACCCTCGGGCCTGCTGCTGTCCACCTGGGCGTTCTCCCTCGTCTCAGCACTGCCGGAGGACCAGTTCCTGTCATGGGGCTGGCGGCTCCCCTTCGCCGCCACGGTGATCCTCATCGCGGTGGGGCTGTGGATCAGACTCGGCGTGACGGAGAGCCCCGTCTTCGAGCAGGCGCGCCGCGCCGGTGCCGCCCGGCCCGCCCGGCCGCCCATCGTCGAGGTGCTACGGACCCGCCCGCGCGCGGTCGTGCTGGCGGCCCTCATCGGGTTCGGTCCGTTCGCCGCAAACTCGGTGCTCATCGCCTTCGTCATTGCGTATGCGACCCAGATCGGCTACGAGCGCTCCACGGCGCTGAACGGGCTGATGGCCGCCTCCGTGGTCTCGATGGTGTGCCTCCCTCTGTTCGCCGCGCTGTCCGACCGGTACGGCCGGCGCCCCGTCTACATCACCGGCGCCATCCTGCTGGCGATCAACTCGTTCCTGCTGTTTCAGCTGATCAACACCGGTTCCGTGCCCCTGTTCCTGCTCGGGTACGTCCTTTCGCTGGCCGTGCACGCGCTGATGTACGGACCGATGGGCGCCTTCGTGGCCGAACTGTTCGGCACGAACACCCGCTACACCGGCGCCTCGCTCGGTTACCAGATCGCCTCGGTGCTCGGCGGCGGGCTCGCCCCCCTGATCGCCACCAGCCTCCTCGCGGCGGGTGGCGGTGCGCCACACACCATCTACGTCTCGGTCTTCATGGCCGTGTCCTGTCTGATCACCGCCGTGGCCGCCTACCTCGCGCATGAGACCAACAAGGTCAGCCTCGCCGATCAGCCCGCGGACGCCTAGTGGGCGAGAGCGGCGTCGTTTCGACCGTGCTCGGACCGGTTCCCACGGATCGGCTCGGGCACGTTCAGACCCACGAACACCTCCTGTGCGACCTCACCCGCTATCTCGGCGAAGGCGAGGCGCGCGACGATGAGATCACGCTGGACAATCTCTACGAGATACGGGTGGATCGCCGTAACAGGCTCGACATGCGCCTCGACGACGTGCCGACCGCGGCCGCCGAGCTCGCCGAGTTCCGCGCGGCCGGTGGCGGGACGATCGTGGAGGCCACCTCCGGAGGGCTCGGCCGCGATCCCTCGGCGCTGCGCGAGATCGCTGAGCGGACCGGTGTCCACATCGTCATGGGCAGCGGCTACTACACCGCGGCCTTCCATCCGCCGGCGGTCGCGACCATGACCGAGCAGGACATCACCGAGGAGATCGTCGGCGACATCCTCGACGGCGCGGGCGAGACCGGGGTGCGCGCGGGCGTCATCGGCGAGATCGGGCTTTCCTGGCCGCCCCACCCCGACGAGGTCAAGGTGCTGAGGGCCGCCGCCGTCGCGCAGTCCGAGACCGGAGCCGCCCTGCTGATCCACCCCGGCCGCCACGCGGATGCCCCCAGGGAGCACCTGAAGGTCGTCCTCGAGGCGGGCGGCGATCCGGCCCGGACCGTCATGTCGCACATCGACCGGACGCTGACCGAGCAGGACGACATGCGCGAACTCGCGGAGACCGGCTGCGTGCTGGAATTCGACCTGTTCGGCACCGAATCCGCCTACTACCCACAGGATCCCGGCTTCGACATGCCCAACGACGGCACCCGCGTCCGCCACATCAGGGAGTTGATCGCCTCGGGGTACGGCGACCGCGTCGTCATCGCCCAGGACATCTGCCGCAAGACCCAGCTGAGACGCCACGGCGGCGAGGGATACACCCACATCCTGCGGCGGGTCCTGCCGTTGATGCTGGCACGTGGCCTCGACCCGGACGACATCCGGCGGCTCACCCGGACCACCCCGGCCCGCCTGCTCACGCTGACCCGGCAAGACCGTTAGGAGCCGCATGTCATCAGTGACGACCGTTCTCGGCCGGATCGACCAGAACGACCTGGGGTTCGTCCTGCCGCACGAGCATCTGTTCATCAACCTGATGCGGGAGCGCCGCGCCGACGGTCTGCTGATCGACGAAGACCTCGTCGCCGAGGAGGTCCGGGCCTTCCGTGACCTCGGCGGCGCCACGGTGTTCGACCTCACCAGCGCCGAGCTCACTCATGGGGCGGCGATGGACGCCGGGGCGCGGCCGTACCCGCCGGGAGCCACCCGCGATCCGGCGAACGTCGACGCGGTCCGCCGGGTCGCCAAGGCCACCGGCGTCCAGGTCGTCCTGGGCACCGGCCACTATCGTGACCCGTACCTCGATCTGGAGTGGATCGACCGGCACAGCGTCGAGGAGATAGCGGAGGAGATCGTCCGCGATCTCACCGAGGGGTTCCCGGGCACCGACGTCCGCGCCGGTCTGATCGGCGAGGTCGGGGCGGACAAGTGGTACATCTCCGCGGCGGAGGAACGTTCCCTCCGCGCCGCCGCCCGAGCCCAGCGACAGACCGGCGCCGCGATCTACACGCACGCCGCGCGATGGCCGGTCGGCCTGCCCCAGCTCGACCTGCTGATCTCCGCGGGCGCGGACCCGGAGCGGATCGCCATCGGGCACTGTGACCTGGTGCTCACGCCCGGCTACGCCGGGCAGATCGCCGCGAGGGGCGCCTACGTCGGTGTCGACACCATCAACACCGACAGCGCGGTGGAGGTCGAGCGCCGGGTCCGCATGGTGTTGAGCCTGGTGCGGGCCGGCCACATCGACCGGGTGCTGCTGTCTCACGACGTCTGCCTGGTCTCCCAGCTCCGCGCCTACGGCGGCGGCGGTTACGTGTTCGTTCCCGGTGTCTTCCGGGAACGGCTGCTCCGGGCCGGCCTGGACCCGGAGGAGTACAACCACATCACCCGGGCAAACCCCGCGCGGCTCGTGTGCCGCTGACGCATTGTCGCGACTTCGAAGAAGGATCATGACATCGCTTTCGCATCCCGGGACCGATTCCACCCGGATGCAGCCTCCGGGCAGCCATTTGATCAAGTTTTCGTTCGACCAGGTGCTGCCCGTCGTCAGCCATGGCGCCGGCGTCTTCGTCTACGACACCGACGGCCGCCGGTACCTGGACGGCTGCTCGGGCGCGGTCAACGCCAACCTCGGGCACGCCGACCCGGATGTGCTGCGGGCGATGGCGGACCAGGCGGCCAGGATCACCTTCGCCCACCGTGGCACCTTCCACAGTGAGCACGCGGAGCGACTGGCCGATCGGCTGAGCGAGCTCACTGGTTATCCGTACGTCTTCCTCTGCAACAGTGGTTCGGAGGCCGTTGAGGCGGCACTGAAACTGGTGACCCAGTACTGGCGGGAACGGGGGGAGCCGGACCGCGGCCGGTTCCTGTCCCACCGGATCGGCTACCACGGCAGCACCGTCGGCGCGCTGTCGCTGTCGGGCCATCCGCTACGGCGCTGGGCGGCGGATCCGCTGCTGCACGATTTCAACACGCTCACGCCGCCCTACTCCTACCGATACGCCGACGGGCGCGACGACACCGCCTTCACCGAGTTCCTGCTGGACGACGCGGCGGCGAGGCTGGACGATCGGAGCGGCACGCTGGCCGGGGTCGTCGTCGAGCCCGTGGGCGGTGCGGCCGGCGGGGCGATCACCCCGCCGGACGGCTACCTCGCGGGCCTGGCCCGGCTCTGCCGGGAGAGGGGCGTCCCGCTGGTCACCGACGAGGTCATGACCGGGCTGGGGCGTACCGGAAGGGTCCTCGCGGCCGAACACTGGGATATCAGGCCCGACCTCGTGGTGCTGGGCAAAGGGCTCGGCGCGGGATATGTGCCCACCTCGGCGGTTCTGGCGAGCCGGGAGATCGTCGAGGCGATCGGGGCGGGGACCCGGGCCGTCACCAACGGCCACACCCACGGCGGCTATCCGCTGTCCTGCGTCACCTCGCTCGCCGTACTCGACGTCATCGAATCCCGGGGCCTGGTGGCCGCGGCGGCGCGTCTCGGCGTTCGGCTGCGGGCCGGGCTGGAGGAGCTCGCCGGACGTCACGAGATCATCGGCGAGGTCCGTGGCAAGGGCCTGCTGCAGGGGTTGGAGCTCGTCCGCGACCGCGACTCCCGTGCACCGGGCGACCCTCTCGGCTCGCTCACCCGTGCCCTGGTCACGAGCGCGCAGGAGCACGGCCTGCTGATCTATCCGGCCACCGGCGGAGTCAACGACGCGGTGCTGGTCGCGCCTCCGCTCATCAGCTCGCCCGGGGAGATCGACCTCCTGCTGGAGCTGCTCGACGCCTCACTGACCTCGATGAAGGCATGTTCCTCGACCTGAGGACCGTGCTCGATCTACATGGACACAAGGAGGATCATGACGGCCGTTGGAGCCGACCGCATGGCCGATCTCGTCGCCGAATACCGCGCCCGGACGCCCCGATCGGCCGCGGCCCACGAACGCGCCGCCCGGGTGCTGCCCGGCGGGGAGACCCGATCGGTCACCACCTATCCGCCCCACCCGGTGGCCCTGGCCGAGGGGCACGGCGCCCACCTGCGCGACGTCGACGGTCACACCTACCTCGACCTGGTCAACAACTACACCTCGCTGGTTCACGGCAACGCGTTCCCGCCGGTCACCGAGGCCGTCGCCGCGATGCTCGCCGACGGCCTGGCGTTCGCCAGCGCGCACCAGCGGCAGGTCGAGCTGGCCGAACTCCTGGTGGACCGGGTGCCGTCGGTCGAACGCGTGCGGTTCACCAACTCCGGCACCGAGGCGTCCATCCTCGCCTCCCGCCTTGCCCGCCGGGCCACCGGGCGCAAGGCGCTGCTGATATTCGACGGGAGCTACCACGGCAGCATGCCGCCACTGCTGCCGGGCGAGCCCGACGTGGTCACCGTGCCCTACAACGATCTCCACGCCATCCGCGAGGCGTTGACCGACGATGTCGCCGCCGTCTTCGCCGAGCCGTTCCTGGGCGCGGGCGGAGTCGTCCCCGCGGCACCCGGATTCCTCGCCGGGGTCCAGGACCTGGCTCGATCGCGCGGGGCGTTGTTCGTCCTGGACGAGATCCAGGCACTCCGCAATGGCGTCGCCGGCGAACAGGGCAGGCAGGGGCTGTCGCCCGACCTCACGCTCCTGGGAAAGATCATCGGTGGCGGGATGCCGATCGGCGCCGTCGGCGGTCGTGCGGACGTCATGCTGCTCGCCGCCTCCACCACCCCCGGATCCATCGCCCACTCGGGAACGTTCAACGGCCACCTCGCCGCGGCGGTCGCCGGCGCGGTGACACTCCGCCATCTCGACGCACCGGCCATCACCACGCTCGAAGGCCGTGCCGTACAACTCGCCGAGGCTGTCGCCGCCGCCGGACGGGACGCGGGGCTGCCGCTGAGCGTGACCCGTGCGGGCTCCATCCTCAACATCCACTTCGCCACCGAGCCGCCGTCCGACGCCGCTCGCGTACGCGCCGCCGCGTCCCCGCTGCTCGGCGCACTGCACCTGGCGCTGCTGCTGGAAGGCATCTACACCGCGCCGCGCGGCCTGATCAACATGTCGACCGCCCTCACCGACGACGACATCGACCGCGCGGCGGACGCCTACTCCACAGCACTTCGGCGTATCGCCTGATGAGCGTTGTGTCCCCGATACGCTGAGCACGCGCCCAACGACCAAGGATCGTCGGTGGGTTGTGCCCGGGGCCGATGGCAGAAACAGCCGCATGTCTCAGGTCGTACGGGCGTTTGGCCAGTGGAGAGGCGACCTGGCCGGGTGTTAAGGCCAGGAGACGGGCGTCCTGCCAGACCTCGGTGGAGGCGGTGGAGGCGACGACCCCGCCCCTTTCACTGCGGAAGATGCGCCCATCCTTGGCTGTGCCGTACTCGGCGATGTGCTCGCGGAGGATCTTGACCAGCTCTGGCGGGATGGGCACCGGGCGGACGTCTTGTCTGCCCCGTTCTTCGTGAGCGTCCCCGGTGTCGGTCCACTGGGTGTTGACCTCCGGTCGAGACACGTCGATCGTGAGCCGTCCCCAGCCTGACGCGGGCAGGTGGCAGTCCTGGAGTCGAAGGCCGACCGCTTCGGCCGGGCGCAGGGCGGCGTAGTACATGCAGGCGAAGAGAGCCATCAGCCGCCGGCCACGGCCCGCCGTCCCACGTACGTCACCGCGGTCAACAACTCCTGCGCCTGGCGCGGATTCACCACCACGCGCGGGTCTACCGTCTCTGTCGTCTTGGGTGGCTTCCACTTGATCTTGTGCAGCGGATTTGCCGAAAGTTCCTCCAGCTCCACCGCGTACTCCAGGAGGGCGTGGAAGACAGCGCGTGACGTGAACGCAGTGGATGCGGCCTGGTTTCTGCGGTGAGAGCGGCTGCGATACCCGGCGGCACTCTTGCGTCAGCAGTAGTAGGCGTCCCTGATCTTCCCGCCCAGGTGGGTGTAGGCCGCGATCTTTTTCTTCTTGCGGCGGTCGATGTATTCGCACGGGGGGTCAGGCGTAAGGCTCACGTCGAGGGACACTTTTCGCCTCGGACCGCAGTTCAAAACCTCCGCCCAGATGTAGTTGCCGTCGTTGTCCTTCTCGGTGATGAATAGGCCGTTCGTGTTGCCGTAGCAGGGCGGACAGCAGGGGTCCGCCGAGGCGGCGGGGGTGAACACGCCAACTCCGGCGAGTACGAGCGCCACGACGAGAAAAATGTTCCTCATTTGGCCTGCCTTTCATTTGCGAGTTGTTGGGAATGGAGGGTCTTGGCGACAAGGTGCGTTCCGTCATTGCACCTTAAACTTGATACGCATGGTTGCCTTCCCGGCAAAAATGCTCATTGCCGTACTGCTTGCCAAGCGACTGATTTGGTGGATTTCAGTGGAACCTATGAGTTTTCGAGGTCAGGACGCAAGAGAAAGGCTGCGACGAACTCCGACTGGCGTGGGCGCTCCCGGCTTGACTACCTTGGCCAAACCAGTGCAGGCGATCCCGGTATAGACAGTGACCGGCACGTCGGTCTCGTTGTCGACCGTTGCGAACGGCGTCGCGATCCGGTGGCAGTCGACGCCGGGATCCTGCAGTACCGTGACCGTCTCTGAACCGCGAAGCACCACTCGGCCTGTCGGCGCCTCAGCCAGAGCGGCGGCTGCGAATACTCCCGCAGTCGCGAGCACTGCGACCAGGAATCGTCTCGCTATTACTGGCGCTCCTCTCTGTAGCTACTTGCCAGGCATGCTGGTAGTCGTGGGACATGGCAGGGAATGCGGCAAACCGATCTGGTGTGCCACCGTAGACCGGCACCTTTAGCGGGCAGAGGGTCACCGCTACCACCGAGCGATGGAGTTAACGTCCGTTTACCGCCAGGTGTCGCCCGCCCCGGGAACCGGTGTCGCCGGCTCCGAGCGTTACCACGCGGCGACGATGCTCGCTCTTGCCTTACCCTGCATGGCTTACTCCGCTTCGATTGCACCGTTTGTTTGCTTGACAGACCCGCTCGTCGGACGGGCGTCATCGTCTCCCGCGCGGCAAATGGACCGTCACCAAGACCGTAGAAGGCGTCGCACCTTCGGGCCAATGTGCATGGTGCTCAATTCCGGGTGCTGGTTGTGCACGGTGCTTAGGCACTCCGGGCGGCTGTGATGCGCAGGGCGTGGACGACGTCGTGAACACCGACGCCGGTGGTCAGCAGGTCGCGGCCCAGCAGGGCTTCGGCGGTGCGCAGGTGGGTGCGGACGGTGTTGCGGCTGAGGTCGAGGCTACGGGCGGCCTGCTGGGCGTCGGCGTTGGCGTCGATCCATGCCTGCAGGGTGCGGCGGTGCGTGGCCTGCAGGGGACGAAGGAAGCTCTGAGCCCAGGCGGCGGCGGGTTCGGTGCGCAGCAGGTCGTCCAGCGTGAGGGGCGGGTGATGGTCACCGGGTTCGGAGGCGGCGCATGCGCTGGTGAGCGCGAGCGCCAGGTGGACCTCGGCGCGGGAGCGGACATCGTCGAGGTCGAGGCCGAGGGCTCCCTCCGCGCGTCTGATGTGCGCGGTGACGGTGTTGCGGCTGAGGTCGAGCAGTCGCGCCACGGCGGATCGGGGCATGCTCATGAGGAAGCGGGTGATGTCGACGGTGACCTTCGGGAGGGAATCCAGGGGGCGCAGTAAGGCGCGGGCCCAGGTGAGGGAGGGACGGCGGGGCAGGACGCCGCCCAGCGGGGTCTGGCCGTGGTAGAGGGCCACCCGGCCGGGGACGGTGCGGGCGGCGGCCAGGGCGTGGGCGGCCTGGCTGTAGGCCGCGGCCGTCGCGCTGAGAGGGTGCGGGCCGCTGATGCCCAGCGCGTAGCGCGGGTTGTCGCGTACCATGCGACGCAGGGCCTCGCCCCGCCCGCGGGCCTGGCCGCCGGAGCCATCCTCGTTGGCGTCGGCGATGAGACAGATCAGGTGCTCCTTGAATGCGGGGCACTGCACCATCAGGTCCGGGCCGTGGTAGCCGGAGGAATCCTGGTGGGCCCGCGTGATCCGATCGCGGTCGCCCGTGGGGCAGTGCAGGAGGTGGACCCGCAGCCGGTCGGCCTCCAGCAGCGGCGGGACGGCACCGGTCGTCATACGCCGGGCCAGTGCCGGCTCCCCCGCCAACAGCGCCTGGAGCACGGCGAACCGCACCTGGCGTGCCTTGTGCTGGTAGCCACGCCAGGCCAGGTCCGCGTCCTGGACGCGGCGCAGGAGCGTGATCACGCTGCCGGTGTGCGAGGCCAGCGCGACCGCCTCATGGGTCGGTGCCGAACGACCGGCCGCCACCAGCACCGGGCGCGGACCTTTCGCCCCGAGGGCTTCACAGTGTACGTACAGGCTGTCGGTCTGGGTGGCAGCCGCGGCCAACTCCCCGCCGGACAACCGCGCGAGCAGCGGAGCCAGCGTGCGCAGAATCTCGCGGGGAAAATCCGCGGTGGCCAACTCCACCGTGCCCGCGTCATCCCCGACCAGCGCCACGTCCACGCCGGCCTGCCGGTGCAGCCAGTCGAGAACCTCCCGCGCGTCCAACTCGGCCCCGCGGAAGGCATGATGCCTTACCTGTCGCAACAGCCCGTCTAGTTGCCCGGCCTGCCACTGCGCTCCCGTGCCCCCCACGGCCCCATACTCCCTATGTCGCCAACCTCCGTTTGCCATACATGTTCACCCATCGCGACCTGCCCCGGCGCCCGACCGATTGATCGCCCGGCCCTTCGTGGGGTCGCGACGGACGGGGGTGATCGGGAGGCAGGGTGCGCGCGTCGCGCGGAAGCACCCAGGTAGCGGGCATGATCGTCGGCGAACGGTTCGTGATCTGCCACAACCCCGAAGCCGCCGACCGTGACAAGCACATGCGCGAGCAGCTCGTCGTCCAGCTCGGCGAGCTGGTCGACGGCACCGACCAGCTCAGCGACTTCAAAAGGGGCGAGCTGCGCGGGAAGATCGCCGCCAAGCCAGGCCTGAACCGGTATCTGCGCACCACTCCGGCAGGCAAGCTCCACATCGACACCGCCAAGATCAAGGCCCAGGAGAACCTCGACGGCAAGTATCTGCTGCGCTGCTCCGACCCGCACCTGCCCGCCGAGGACATCGCGCTCGGTTACAAGCAATTGCTGGAGGTCGAGCGAGGCTGGCGGGACATGAAACAGATCATCGACCTGCGGCCGGTCTACCACCGGCTCGAAGAACGCATCCGCGCCCACGTCATCCTCTGCTGGCTCGCCCTCCTGCTCATCCGGATCATCGAGACCAGCACTGGCAGCACCTGGCAGCACACCCGCCGCGAACTCGATCGACTCCACGCCGGCACCTTCACCGGCCCCGCCGGACTGTTCCGGCAGACCACCGCCCTCACCAAAGCCCAGATCGACCTACTCGCCAGGCTCGACATCCCCCAGCCGAAGCAGGTTATCGACCTCCAGCCCACACCGCGCTGACCAGTCGAAACACCGCCGCCCAGAGAAACGCCCTCCAGGTGGCCTCACTTATGTCCGCCCAGCTCAGGCCCCAGATTCGAGCCTCCAGCCCGCTGAATTATGTCGAACCCGGGACTCTGTGCGTCTTTATTGAGGTCGGCCTTGGCGGGGTCCGCGGTGGCGTTCTTACTGCTGCTCCTCCTCCACTGGCCGACTCGTGATTCGGATTCCGAGCTCAAGCTGGCAATGGCGTTCGCGCTGGCGCCCTTCCCGCTCAGCATGCTCGCCGCGCTACTGGCCCGCCTGCCTGTCTGGCCGGCCGTTGGGCTGGTGGCACCCTTCGCCATGCTGGCGGTCGCGTTCATCCAGCCGGATTATGACTCCTGGGTGTCCGACGAGAACCTCGCGCTCTACCTCTTCCTAGCGGTCCCTGCGGTGACCGGTTTCATGCTCACGGCCCTGCTATGTGCTCTGCTCTTCGGGAAGACCGCGGGCACACCAGGAGCCGACGCAGTGTAGGGGACACGTGGCAGATCGGCCGTCATGTTCCGTCGTCTGCCTGTGCTGTCTCAGCGGTCGCCGTGGTGTTCGGCAGCATATTGGCGGAACTAACGGTTCTTGGGCTGTTCATCGTTTTCCACGCTGTGGTGCCGACTGCCACGCCGGATCTGGACAAGCTGAACCAGTGCGAAACCGTAGCGGCAAAGATCGTCAACCGCCCCCAGAACCCGAATAGCCGCAAGCGGTGGCGAGGTCTCGGGCGGGGGCGCCGTTGACGAAGGCGATCAACGCGCCGCGGTGCCGTCACATGGCCCCCGTAGAAACGGCGTCAATATTCGGGACGCGGCCGTATGGAATCCGTCAAGAACGACAAAACGCCACAAAATCAGGGATTTGCTGGTCGTGTGGCCGCCTGGTTAGGCGCGGCCGTAACCAACATGTCTTGTACCTGAGGAGTGGGGATGACGGACGTCGTCTTCGTAGCCCTGACGATCGCGGTCTTCGTAGTCTTGGGGTTGGTCGTCAAGGCGGTGGAGCGGCTGTGAGTGCCGTCAACGCCGCAGGCCTTGTCGTGGTCGTCGGCCTGGTGGGCTTCATCGTCGTGGCCCTGCTGTTCCCGGAGCGTTTCTGATGTCCCTGACCCTGGCCGGGATCCTGTTCATCGCCTCCCTGCTGCTCGCCCTGGCTCTGTGCTACAAGCCACTGGGCGACTACATGTATCGCGTCTACACCGGCACCAGGCACAACGCCGCCGAGCGGGTGATCTACCGGCTGCTCGGCGTCCAGCCCGACGGCGAGCAGCGCTGGGGCGTCTACGCGCGCAGCGTGCTGGCGTTCTCGGTAGTTTCGATCCTGTTCCTGTACGCCCTGCAGCGCCTGCAGAGCCACCTGTTCCTGTCCCTCGGGATGAAGCCGGTGGAGCCCGCGCTGGCCTGGAACACCGCGGTCAGCTTCGTCACCAACACCAACTGGCAGGCCTACTCCGGCGAGTCGACCATGGGCCACCTGGTGCAGACCGCGGGTCTGGCCGTGCAGAACTTCGTCTCCGCGGCCGTCGGCATGGCGGTGGCGATCGCCCTGGTCCGCGGCTTCGCCCGCAAGAAGACCGACACGCTGGGCAACTTCTGGGTGGACCTGGTCCGCGGCACGATCCGCATCCTGCTGCCGATCGCGTTCGTCGCCGCCCTGGTGCTGGTCGCCGGCGGCGTGATCCAGACCTTCGCCGACCACAGCACGTGGACGACTCTGACGGGTGGCCATCAGACGTTCACCCCGGGCGCGGTCGCCTCGCAGGAGGCGATCAAGGATCTGGGCACGAACGGCGGTGGCTTTTTCAACGCCAACTCGGCCCACCCGTTCGAGAACCCCACGTCGTGGACGAACTGGTTCGAGATCTTCCTGCTGCTGGTGATCGCGTTCAGCTTGCCGCGCACGTTCGGCCGCATGGTCGGCGACAACCGGCAGGGCTACGCGATCGTCGCCGTCATGGGCGTCATCGCAATGATCAGCGTCGGTCTGACGAACTGGGCCGAGCTGAGCGCGGGTGGCACCGTTCCGCAGGCGATCGGCGCGGCGCTGGAGGGCCGCGAGGCGCGCTTCGGCACGTCCAACTCGGCCATGTTCGCCTCGGCGACCACGCTGACCAGCACCGGTGCGGTGGACTCGTTCCACGACTCCTACACTGCGCTGGGCGGCGGCATGCTGATCTTCAACATGCTGCTCGGCGAGGTGGCCCCCGGGGGGGTCGGCTCCGGCCTGTACGGCATGCTGATCCTGGCCGTGATCACGGTGTTCGTGGCGGGCCTGATGGTGGGCCGTACCCCTGAGTATCTGGGCAAGAAGATCGGCGCCCGCGAGATCAAGCTGGCCTCGCTGTACTTCCTGGTCACCCCGGTGCTGGTGCTGGTCGGCACGGCCGTGGCGATGGGCACCGAGGTCGGCCGGTCGGCGATGCTCAATTCCGGTCCGCACGGGTTGTCGGAGATCCTGTACGCCTATACGAGCGCGTCCAACAACAACGGCTCGGCGTTCGCAGGCGTCAGCGTGAACACCGTCTTCCACAACACCACGCTGGGCCTGTGCATGGCCTTCGGCCGGTTCGTGCCGATCGTACTGGCCCTGGCGCTGGCGGGCTCGCTGGCTCAGCAGGCACCGGTCCCGGCCTCGGTCGGCACGCTGCCGACCCATCGGCCGCAGTTCGTCGGCCTGGTGGTCGGCGTCACGATCATTCTGGTCGCCCTGACGTTCCTCCCGGCGCTTGCGCTCGGCCCGCTCGCAGAAGGAATCCGCTAGACATGTCAACGCACGTGCTCGAATCCCCGAGCCAGCCGCCGACGCCCAAGAAGAACGGCCGGGTCGGCGGCGGACTGCTCGAGCCCAAGCAGATGATCCGGTCGCTGCCGGATGCGCTGAAGAAGCTCAGCCCGGCGACCATGTGGCGCAATCCGGTGATGTTCATCGTCGAGATCGGCGCGGTCTTCACGACCGTCCTGGCGATGCTCGACCCGTCGTGGTTCGCCTGGGCCATCGTCGTATGGTTGTGGTTGACCGTGGTGTTCGCCAATCTGGCCGAGGCCGTGGCCGAGGGCCGCGGGAAGGCGCAGGCCGCGACGCTGCGTGCGGCCAAGCGCGACACGACCGCCCGCCGCCTCAAGAGCCGCGACGACCACACCCAGTGGGACGTGATCGGCGCGTCCGAGCTTCAGCAGGGCGACTACGTGATCGTCGAGGCCGGGGAGGTCATCCCCGGTGACGGCGACGTCGTCGAGGGCATCGCGTCGGTGGACGAGTCGGCCATCACCGGCGAGTCCGCGCCGGTGATCCGCGAGTCCGGTGGCGACCGCTCTGCGGTGACCGGCGGCACCAAGGTGCTGTCCGACCACATCATCGTCCAGATCACGCAAAAGCCTGGTGAGAGCTTCGTGGACCGTATGATCGCCCTGGTGGAGGGTGCGAACCGGCAGAAGACGCCGAACGAGATCGCGCTCAACATCCTGCTCGCCGCCCTGACCATCATCTTCCTGGTCGCCACCGCCACCATGCAGCCCCTGGCGATCTACTCCAAGGAGATCAACCCCGGCGTGCCGGACTCACTTGCGCTGACCGGCGACGGCGTGACCGGGATCGTGCTGGTGTCGCTGATCGTCTGCCTGATCCCGACCACGATCGGCGCGCTGCTGTCGGCCATCGGCATCGCCGGCATGGACCGGCTCGTCCAGCGCAACATCCTGGCGATGTCCGGCCGCGCGGTCGAAGCCGCCGGGGACGTCTCCACGCTGTTGCTGGACAAGACCGGCACGATCACGCTGGGAAACCGGCAGGCGAGAGAGTTCGTCCCCGTGGAAGGGGTGAGTGAGCGCAAGCTTGCCGAGACCGCCCAACTGTCCAGCCTGGCCGACGAAACTCCGGAGGGCCGCTCCATCGTGGTCTACGCGAAGCAGGCCTACGGGTTGCGCGAGCGGCAGCCGGGCGAGCTGTCCCACGCCGAATGGGTGCCCTTCACCGCCCAGACCCGCATGTCCGGAGTCAACCTGGACGGCAGGGAAGTGCGCAAGGGCGCCGCCACCGCCGTCATGAAGTGGGTACGCGATGCCGGTGGTCACCCGACCGACGAGGTCGGCCATCTTGTGGACGGCATTTCGGCCTCCGGCGGCACCCCGCTGGTCGTGGCCGAGGAGGGCCGCGTGCTCGGCGTGATCCATCTCAAGGACGTGGTCAAGGACGGCATGCGGGAGCGGTTCGACGAGATGCGCCGGATGGGCATCCGTACCGTGATGATCACCGGTGACAACCCGCTGACCGCCAAGGCCATCGCGGACGAGGCCGGGGTGGACGATTTCCTGGCCGAGGCGACCCCTGAGGACAAGCTCACACTGATCAGGAAGGAGCAGGAGGGCGGCCGCCTGGTGGCGATGACCGGCGACGGCACCAACGACGCCCCGGCCCTGGCCCAATCCGACGTCGGCGTCGCCATGAACACCGGCACCAGCGCCGCCAAAGAGGCCGGGAACATGGTGGACCTGGACTCCAACCCGACCAAGCTGATCGAAATCGTCGAGATCGGCAAGCAGCTGCTCATCACGCGGGGCGCGCTGACGACGTTCTCGATCGCCAACGACATCGCCAAGTACTTCGCGATCATCCCGGCCATGTTCGCGGCGGTCTACCCGGGTCTGGACGCGCTGAACATCATGCGTCTGGCCAGTCCGCAGTCGGCGATCCTGTCGGCGGTGATCTTCAACGCACTGGTCATCATCGCGCTGATCCCGCTGGCGCTGCGCGGGGTCAGGTATCGACCGTCCAGTGCGTCCAAGCTCCTGTCACGCAACCTCTACGTTTACGGCCTCGGCGGGATCGTCGTCCCGTTCCTCGGCATCAAGCTCATCGATCTACTGATCCAGTTCCTTCCGGGGATGTCATAAATGGACCGCATGCCCAGCTGGATCCGCCAGCACGTCGCCGCGCTACGCGCGCTGCTCGTGCTCACGGTGGTCACCGGCGTCATCTACCCGCTCCTGGCCACCGGAGTAGCCCAGGCGCTGTTCCACGACAAGGCCAACGGCTCTCTCGTCCATAAGGACGGCAAGGTCGTCGGCAGCGCGCTCATCGGCCAGTCCTTCACCGACGCCGACGGCAACCCGGTCAAGGAGTACTTCCAGTCGCGGCCCTCGGCGGCCGGTGACGGCTACGACCCAACCTCCACGGCGGCCAGCAACCTCGGCCCCGAAGACATCATCGACACGCCTGATGGAAAGTCGCTGCTCACCCAGGTATGCGCCCGGTCCAAAGCGGTCGGGGAGCTCGAAGGCGTCAGCGGCGCCCGCCCGTACTGCACCCCTGACGGGCTCGGCGCGGTGCTCAAGGTCCTCCCCGACCGGGCTGTCAGCGTCAACCAGGCCTGCCCCGCCACCCCCTTCATCGCTACTTACCAGGGACTGAAGGTCGAATGCGCCCAGCTCGGGGAGGACTACTCGGCCGGCAGGACCGTGCCGATCCGCGGGAACGCGACCACGGTGGCGGTGCCCCCCGACGCGGTTACGGCCAGCGGCTCTGGCCTCGACCCCGACATCTCCGTCGCCTACGCCGAGCTCCAGGCGCCGCGCGTGGCCAGGGAGCGCGGGCTGCCGCTCGATCGGGTGAAGGCACTGATCGCGGAGCACACCACCAGGCGGACCCTCGGCTTCATGGGCGAGCCGGCGGTGAACGTGCTCGAACTTAATCTGGCTTTGGATCGGTCATGAAGAGGGGTCGCTTGCGGGTCTACCTCGGGGCGGCCCCCGGGGTGGGCAAGACGTACGCGATGCTCGGCGAGGGCCGCCGCGGGCTCGAGCGCGGCCGGGACGTCGTCGTCGGTTTCGTCGAGACTCACGGCCGCGCCCGCACCGCCGCCCTGCTGGAAGGCATGGAGATCATCCCCCGCAGGACCCTCGTCTACCGCGGGGCCACGTTCACCGAACTCGACCCCGACGCCGTCATCGCGCGCAAGCCCAAGATCGCGCTGATCGACGAGCTGGCCCACACCAACGTGCCAGGCTCGAAGAACGCCAAGCGCTGGCAGGACATCGACGAGATCCTCGACGCCGGCATCGACGTCATTTCCACGGTCAACATCCAGCACCTGGAATCAGTCAACGACGTCGTCCACCAGATCACCGGCATCCCGCAGCGCGAGACCGTACCCGACGAGGTCGTCCGGCGAGCGAACCAGATCGAGCTCGTCGACATGTCCCCCGAGGCGCTGCGCCGCCGCATGGCCCACGGCAACATCTACGCGCCCGAGAAGGTGGACGCGGCGATGTCGAACTACTTCCGCGTCGGCAACCTCACCGCGCTGCGCGAGCTGGCGCTGCTGTGGGTCGCGGGAAAGGTCGACGAGCAGCTCGACCGCTACCGCGCCGACCACGGCATCGCCACAACCTGGGAAGCCCGCGAACGCGTCGTGGTCGCCCTGACCGGCGGGCCTGAAGGCGACACCCTGGTACGCCGGGCCGCCCGCATCGCCGCCCGCACCAAGGGTGCCGACCTGCTGGCCGTCCACGTCACCAGAGCCGACGGGCTTGCCGGCGGCGACCCGGCCAACCTGGCCCGCCAGCGTGCCCTGGTCGAGAACATGGGGGGCACCTACCACCAGGTCGTCGGCGACGACATTCCCCGTGCACTGCTCGACTTCGCCCGCGCCGTCAACGCCACCCAGCTCGTCCTCGGCGCCTCCCGCCGCGGCCGGTTCGCCCAGATCCTCTCGCGCGGCGTGGGGGTGGAGACCACAGCCTTGTCCGGCCCCATCGACGTCCACCTCGTCACCCACGAGGAGGCCAAGAGGGGCCGCAGGCGGCCCGAGCGCTCCCGAGCCGCTCTGACCAGGAAGCGCAGGCTCACCGGGTGGGTGGTTGCGGTGGCGGGCCTGCCGCTGCTGGCCGCCGCGCTCGCCCCGTTCCGTGACGCGGTGTCACTGACCAGCGAGATCCTGCTCTTCCTGTGCCTGGTCGTCGGCGTCGCACTGATCGGCGGTATGTGGCCGGCGATCACTGCCGCCGTCGGCGGATTCCTGCTGCTCAACTGGTTTTTCACGCCACCGCTCGGGCGGCTCGCCGTCGCCGAGCCCGAGAACCTCCTCGCGCTCGTCGTATTCGTGCTGGTCGCCGCAGCCGTCAGCACGATCGTCGACCTGGCCGCCCGCCGTACCAGGGAGGCCGCCCGCGCCCGCGCCGACGCCGAAGTGCTGTCCACGTTGGCCGGACATGTGCTGCGAGGCGAGGCCGCGCTGCCCTCACTACTTGGGCGGCTGCGGGAGACGTTCGCCCTGGACTCGGTCACCCTGCTCGAACGCCTCGGCGAGCCCACCCCCGACGACATTTCCGAGCCCGCCGCCTGGCGCATCATCGCCACCTCCGGCGCCGCCCCCTGCACCGCACCCTCCGAGGCCGACACCGACGTCGCGATCGACGACCGACTGGTCCTGGCCGCCCAGGGTCGACTATTGGACGCCAGCGACCGAGGAGTGCTGGAGGCCTTCGCCGCCGAGGCCGCCGTCGCGCTGCGCCAAGAACGCCTGCAGGAAGAAGCCGAGCTTGCCAAACCCCTGGCCGAGGCCGACAAGATGCGCACCGCGCTGCTCGCCGCAGTCAGCCACGACCTGCGGACCCCACTGGCGGCCGCCAAGGCCGCCGTCGAGAGCCTGCGCAGCCACGACGTCACCTGGACCACCGAGGACCGCAACGAACTGCTGGCCACCGCCGACGAGTCCCTGGACCGGCTGGACCGGCTCGTGGAGAACCTGCTCGACATGAGCCGCCTGCAGGCCGGCGTCCTCGGACTGGCACTCCAGCCCGTCGCCCTGGAGGAGATCGTCCCCCATGCCGTCGACGACCTCGGGGCGTTGCGCGACCGCGTCGAAGGCGACATCTCCTTCGACCTGCCCGAGATCATCGCCGACCCGGCGCTGCTGGAACGGGTCCTGGTCAACCTGATGACGAACGCCGTTCGCCACAGTCCCGCGGATCAGACGGTGCTGGTCACCGCCAGCACGCACGACGACGTGGTCGAAATCCGCGTCATCGACCGCGGTCCCGGCATTCCCGCTGAGGCCCACGAGCGGGTCTTCCAGCCTTTCCAGCGGCTCGGCGACCGTCACAACGGCACCGGCGTCGGGCTGGGCCTCGCGCTTTCACGAGGGCTCACGGAGGCCATGGGCGGCACCCTCGACCCCGAGGAGACACCCGGGGGCGGCCTCACCATGACCGTCCAGATGCCTATCTCGTCGAAGGCGGTGACACCATGACCAAGATCCTCGTCGTGGACGACGAGCCGCAGCTCCTCCGCGCACTGCGCATCAATCTGGTCGCCCGCCACTACGAGGTCGCGGTCGCCGGCGACGGCGCCTCCGCCCTGCGCCAGGCCGCCGAATGGCATCCCGACCTGGTCGTGCTCGACCTCGGCCTACCCGACATCGACGGCGTGGACGTCATCCACGGCTTGCGCGGCTGGACCCAGACACCCATCGTGGTTCTGTCCGGCCGGTCCGGGAGCCAGGACAAGATCGAGGCGCTGGATGCCGGTGCCGACGACTACGTCACGAAACCGTTCAGTATCGAGGAGTTCCTCGCCCGTATCCGCGCCGTCTCCCGGCGCTCCGCCGTCCAGGAGGCCGAGCTGGCCCGCATCCAGATTGGCGATCATACGGTGGACCTGACCAGCAAAACCATCTCGGGCGGCGTGCGGTTGACGCCTACCGAGTGGCACATGCTGGAGATCCTGGTGCGCAATCCCGGCAACCTCATCACCCAGCGTCACCTGCTGACCGAGGTGTGGGGCAGCGAGTACGTCAAGGAGACGCACTACCTGCGCCAGTACATGACGCAGCTGCGCAAAAAACTCGAACGCGACCCCGCCCACCCGGTACATCTGATCACCGAACCGGGCATGGGCTACCGGTTCGTCCCATGACCCCTGCTCCGTTTGGGCATCCGGCCTCGCCCTGCGGGAGGGATCGGCGCTGTTGGCGGCCATCGTGGCCGAGCCGCCCAGGAGCCCGCATCCTCACGTAAGGGCTGCTGATCAGCGCCTGTCCCAGAAATCTCGTTAAGCAGATGATCCACTGGCGCCGCCGAAATATTGACGTTTTCTTGACGCCATGATCACGCGAGCACGGCCCTTGACCTCATTAGGGTGCATTCGTCTTGACGATTTCTTGTGGAGGGCCCAGTGGCCGAGGTGGGGCAACGTTCGGCAATGCCGGGAACGGCACTGCGGCGGTGGCTGCTGAAGGGCTTGCAGCGCCCCGAGGGCCTCGTGAGCCATCCGCCGCAAGAGGAGACTCCAGGCCATCAGCACAAGTGGTGGCAGGTGATGTGCCTGACGGGCGTGGACTACTTTTCCACCCTCGGCTACCAGCCCGGTATCGCCGCCCTGGCCGCCGGCGCCCTGAGCCCCGTGGCCACGCTCCTGCTCGTCGCGCTGACGTTGTTCGGTGCGTTACCGACCTACCGGGCGGTGGCCGAGCAGAGCCCGCATGGACTGGGATCCCTGTCGATGCTGGAGCGGTTGCTGCCCGGCTGGCGGGGCAAGCTCCTGGTGCTGTTCCTGCTCGGTTTTGTGGCCACCGCCTTCATCGTCACCATCACCTTGTCGGCGGCCGACGCCACCGCGCACATCCTGCACAACCCGTTCGTCCCCCATGCTTGGGTGAGCTGGCAGGTGCCGGTCACCTTGGTGCTGATCGCTGCGCTGGGCGGGGTGTTCCTAGTCGGCTTCAGCGAAGCCATCTCCATCGCGGTCGTTCTGGTCGCCGTCTACCTCGTGCTGAATGTGGTCGTGGTGGCCACCGCAGTGCAGCGTGTGCTCACCCACCCCGAGCAGGTGACGAACTGGCAGAACACTCTCACCGCCGACTACTCAAGCCCGATTGCGATGGTGGCGGTCTCCCTGTATGTCATGCCGAAGCTCGCCCTGGGCCTGTCAGGCTTCGAAACCGGCGTGGCCGTCATGCCTCTGATCAAGGGCGAGTTGACCGAACGGATCCAAGGTGCCCGCAAGCTGCTGACCACTGCCGCGCTCATCATGAGCGTCTTTCTGATCACCTCCAGCTTCGCCACCACAGTGCTCATTCCTGCCGAGGAATTCGCCGAGGGTGGCTCGGCCAACGGTCGCGCCCTTGCCTATCTTGCCCACCTGTACCTGGGCGACTGGTTCGGCACCGCCTACGACCTGTCCACCATCGCCATCTTGTGGTTCGCCGGGGCCTCTGCTCTGGCCGGACTGCTCAACATCGTGCCGCGCTACCTACCCCGCTATGGCATGGCCCCGGACTGGACTCGCGCCATCCGCCCCATGGTGCTGGTCTTCACCGGTATCGCCTTCCTGATTACCCTGATCTTCGACGCTGAGGTGGAGGCCCAGGGCGGCGCCTACGCCACCGGTGTCCTGGCCCTGATCCTGTCGGCCGCCGTCGCGGTCACCCTGTCTGCCCGGACCAGGCGTCACACCAGAGCCGCCGTCTTCTTCGGGCTCATCACGCTGATCTTCGCCTACGCCACCGTCGCCAACATCATCGAACGGCCCGACGGGCTGGTGATCGCCTTGCTGTTCGTGCTGGCCATCGTGGTCATCTCGCTCATCTCCCGGGCCACTCGCTCCACGGAGTTGCGCGTCACCCACATTCACCTGGACGATCACGCCCGCCGTTTCATCAACGAAGCAGGCGAGATCTACCTCATCGCCAACGAACCGCACGCCCGCGATGCCAAGGAATACATCGACAAGGCCCGTGAAGCGTGGGAGCTACACCGCCTGCGTACCAGAGAAGGCCTGCTCTTCCTGGAGGTCACCATCCCGGACGCCTCCGAATTCGCCGGCGAACTTCGCATCATCGGCGAAGAACGTCACGGCTTTCGCGTGCTGCGCATGCAGAGCACCACCGTCGCCAACGCCATCGCCGCCCTGTTGTTGCATCTGCGAGATCAGACCGGCAAAACCCCGCACGTGTACTTCCACTGGGCCGCCGAAGGCAACCCCATCGGCGCGCTGCTGCGCTACCTGATCTTCGGCGGCGGCGACATCCCGCCCCTGACCCGGGAAGTCCTGCGCCAAGCCGAACCCGATCCCGACCGGCGTCCTATCGTTCATGTCGGCTGACAGGACGTGGTAGACGCCTTCTGGTCTAGCCGCTACGCCCTGCGAAACGGCCTCGCCGTGGAAGGCAAGAGTCGGACGTTGGTGCCCGGGCGCATTCCAAGCCGGTAGGAAAAGCGGTCTTGGAGAGGGTGCACGGAGCTTGATCGTTCCCAATGTGTTCCCATGAAGGGCATTCCCGTAGAAGAAGAGCAGGTCAAAGGCCTGTTGCGACGGGACTGTAAAACCGTCGGCTCAGCCTACGCAAGTTCGAACCTTGCACCTGCCACACGCAGTTAGCGCAGCTCAGAGGCCCTACGGGGCCTCTTCTGCATTTCAGGGGTGTGCAGCCAGATGCAGCCCTGAGCGGCCGTTTGTCGCTGGTCACGGGATATACGCGGGATGGATCACGGGGCGTTTCCCCAGGTAGACGCCCTGATCCGGAAGATGTGCGGGATGACGCGGCCCTGCAACGCCGAAAGGCCCCGGGGAAGCCGGAGCCCTTCGAGGAGTGCTGCTCGTGATCTCATGCCGTCAGTACGTCCGCTATCCGCTGGTTGACGATCTCCTCCTGACCGTCGATCAAGGGCGGCGCTCCGCGCGGCCCGAGCGCGGCCACACGCTGCACGTGCGGCCTGGGGGCCGTTCTCGCGCGCGCCCGCGCTCGGGGCGCGCGCGTTCACCGCGTCGTTCCTGATCGCAAAACCGGCTCCGCACACAAGGCAGTGATGCGGATAGGGTCCCGTTCATGACGGCCCCCCTGCAACGCGAAAGCAGTCCTCTCAGAGGCGTACGGCTCCGCTTGCCGGTGCTCGTCGGCCTAATCGTGATTGCCATGCTGACCGGAGCGGCGGTGGTGTACTTCACGCCTTTCGGCACCCAGCGTCCCACCATCGTCAAGGGCACCATCGTGGCCAGCAGCCATGACGCCACTCAAATCGGCCTACATGTCGATGGCACCCCAGAAGGGGTCGGTTACGAGATCGCCGGCGCCCAGTGGATCGACCGCAACGGCCAAGTCCACGGCGGATCACGTCCCGAATGCATCATTCCTGCCTCCACCGGCCAGCGAGTCGAGTTGGCATATGTCCGAGTCCGTGACATCGATGATGGCCCAGGTATCAGCACGCTGGTCGCATGGGTTCGCTGCCTGTAAGTAGACCCGCCTCCGGCGGGGGCCGGCCCGGCGCCGGGGTGATCACCGCACCGGGTACCAGGGCCGTTGGTGGCTGGGGGGGAAGCCTGATCATCCCGCCCGCCAGCGACCCGGGGCAAGCCGAGCAGACCAGGGCCACGGGGCCAAGGTCGTGAAGATGATGGCATGCGAGTCCGACGAAGAGTTGGCTCGACTTTGAGAGGCGGCACCGGGCTCCCTGCTCAGCTCAGCCCCGGCCCACCGGAATCTGTGGCTGGCGTGCCCGTTGCGTGCCCGATAGGGCGGAGAAGCAGGGGGAACAGCGGGGAGTCACGGAGAATGCCACCAGCATGCTGAGCTGCGTCTTCGCTGGTTGAGCAAGATCGGTATGCGTCTTTGCAAGCAGGATGTCAATTCCAATCGGGATTACGCTCCAGCAGCTCCGCGGCGCCTCTCGCTGAAGATCCCCATGTCCCGGAAGTTCGCCACGAACAGATTGATGTGGGGGAGGTCCTCTATCTCCTCCCGCGCGAGGTAGTCGGCTGCCGTGGCCCGAATGGATTCATCCGGCGCAGGCTGTAGCCCGAGATTTGCGCACACCTCCTCATAGTCCTGCCGCGACATCCCACGCGGGAACCGCCGCTCGAACTCCCAGCGCAGTTCCTTGCGTTCCTGACGAAGCTGAGCCATGATCCCCCACCTCCGATCATGGGCAAGCCGCAGGGAGACTGTCTCCACGAAGGTGTGATCAGGCGGGCCGGCACGGCGATCCTTGATCTCCCGGCTGAAGCACTCCTCGTCACTCAACGGGATCAACTCCAGCTCAGCACAGGCCCGCTCGTATTCCTCTCGAGTGAACTGACCGCTCGGCCCAGCCCCAGAGGCAATCCGCCCCTGTTCCAGCACCGACCAGACCTTCTGCCAGAACGGATCGTCCGGATTGTAGGGACCCACAGGCGGAGGAATCTCCTGCAATGGCATACCGGGCACGCTAGCCAGTGCCACATGCCACCGCAGCAAAACGGCGTTTCGGTTGTCGGCCCTACCTCGTCGCGAAGCCAGCGGCATCGTTTGGTCGGCACCGGCCGCTCGCTCCCATCGACCTGTCCCCCCACGATCCGTAACAATCACTCTGTGCGTCTCCTATTGAGGTCGGCCTTGGCGGGGTCCGCGGTGGCGTTCTTACTGCTGCTCCTCCTCCACTGGCCGACTCGTGATTCGGATTCCGAGCTCAAGCTGGCAATGGCGTTCGCGCTGGCGCCCTTCCCGCTCAGCATGCTCGCCGCGCTACTGGCCCGCCTGCCTGTCTGGCCGGCCGTTGGGCTGGTGGCACCCTTCGCCATGCTGGCGGTCGCGTTCATCCAGCCGGATTATGACTCCTGGGTGTCCGACGACAACCTCGCGCTCTACCTCTTCCTAGCGGTCCCTGCGGTGACCGGCTTCATGCTCACGGCCCTGCTATGTGCTCTGCTCTTCGGGAAGACCGCGGGCACACCAGGAGCCGACGCAGTGTAGGGGACACGTGGCAGATCGGCCGTCATGTTGTCGTCTGCCTGTGCTGTCTTAGCGGTCTTCGAGAGGCTACCTGTGCGTGCACAAGCAGGGCGGAGCCGAACGAGTGATGCGGGTCCTGGATGATCCCTGACCGCGGAAGAGGCGGCGGGGCCCGCGTGGCGACTGCCGCAAAGTTATACACATGATCGCCAGGCTATTCGCGCCATCAATCAGGGGACGAGGGGGCAACGCAATGATCAGTAAGGAAGGTCTCCGCCTCGGTGAGCAGGTCGCGCGTCGGCTGGCGCAGTTGGACTGCTGCGAAATCGAGGGAGGGCTCTCCGAGGCGGAGTTCGCGCGGATTGAGCAGGAGTACGGATTCGAGTTCGCCGACGATCATCGGGCTTTTCTGGCGGCAGGGCTGCCGGTGCGTCAGCCTTGGGAGGAAGGGCAGACGTGGGAGAACCCCTGGCCTGATTGGCGGAACGGTGATCCCGAGGCTCTGCGAGAGCACGTCGCCTGGCCGGTCGACTGTCTCCTGTGGGATGTCGAGCACGGCCACTGGCGATCGAGTTGGGGCGAGCGGCCGAGCGATGTGTTGGAAGCCGTCGAAACGGCCCGGCTCCGGCTGGCGGACGTCCCCAGAATGGTCCCGCTCTATGCACACCGGTTCCTGCCGGCCGGCCGTGGCACCCACGGGCATCCCGTCCTGTCCATGCGGGGCTGGGACATCATCTACTACGGCACGGACCTGGCCGACTACATCACCCAGGAGTTCCAGGAGCCGCGCCCCGAACGTGACGAGGAATGGCAGCCGTACGCCACGGTCCCGTTCTGGCGGGACTATCTGTGAGTGCAGGCCGCCAGTACGCGGGAGGAAGATCCGGGATATGCGCGGGATGATGCCGCAGGCAGAAACCACGGCCGAGGCTGTAATGCCAGCTCAGCGGCTACGCTGAATACCCGCTGAAGATCATCGGGCTTACTCGGGGGAGTCCGGCGGCTTCGGTGACGTGGGGGGAGTGCTGCCTCGATGCGCCGCATGGCCTCAGCCTGCCCGCCGGAGATGCACTTGGCGTAGACCCGTAGCAGCACCTCAACACTGTGCCGGCCCACTCTGCGACCTGAGGCGGGTTCATGCCGGCGTTGAGCCATGCCGAGACGCACGCGTGCCGGAAGTCGTACGGACGGCCAGAGATTCCCGATGCTCGTTCAGCGGGTGTGAGGGCGCGCTGACGCGCCGCGTGCGCCGAGATTGGCGAACGCAAACGGACTGGCGGGGCTCGCCTCCGCCGGTTTTCGGCTGCATCGACCGCTTCGGGAGGCGACATACCGCATGCTCTCAGATCCTGCACCACCGCAACGGTTCGATACCGCGACGCGACCTCCACAGGGCGGCCCTACGTGCGCACCACCCGCCCAGACTTCCGAGCCAAGGATCGACCTGGAATGATCAGGCCCGGATGAACCTACCCAAGGAGTACTTATGTCTACCAAGCTCCTCGCGTTCGTCGCCTTCTTGCTGATCGGCTCAGGCGTACTTGCTGGCCTGATGCCTGTTACTTCAGAAGGTGAGGCGTGTGGTTCTGCATTCATTACTGCCTCTCTCCCTGATTACTTAATGGATGAGACTCGTAACTTGGCAGTAGAAAAAATGGACTATGGGAACAGATGTAAGGATGTCCGAAACCTTGTTCAGATTCCCGCTACCGTCTTGATCGCCGCAGGGGCAACCACGTTGGTCGCTGCTTTCTTCTCGCGGAGAACAGTCTCTATAGCGAGAAAGTGACCGACACGCTGTCGCACTACTGTCATCACGAGCAGCAGCAAGGTGCAGCAGTCGCGCCACGCGACAACGGCTGTGAGCGACCGCCTCCGACTGGCTTAACCAAGCACCCCTGACCGAACGTTCGGGCCGGGGTTGCCGCGCTGCCCCGCAGATGCAGCCCTCACGATCGCCACTGCATGGCTGGCTGCCATACCTGCTTGGGGCGATCGACGATCCAGGGTTCGTTCCTCACCCTGGCTCACGAGGGAACGTGGCTGATCCGCAGGCTCCGGGGTGCGATCGTGGCTGGCTCCGCCTCGCGGGATATACGCGGGATGATCCAACCAGTTCGTGGGTTTCTGGACTATCAGAGGCTGGCGCCGATGTAGGCCAGATGAGGATCGGCGAAGAACGATCGCACCAGCGCAGGCATCTTCTGTAACCGCCGCAGCGCGCCCAGGGCGAGGGCTTTGAGCTCCTCGACGCCGCGAGCGGAGGCCCGTGCGATCCGGTCGTGCTTGACGTTCTTCCACACCCACTCGTCAGGGTTGAGCTCAGGCGAATACGGCGGCAGGAAGAACAGCGAGAGGGCACCCTGACTCGCCTCGACGAACGCCTTGACCTTCTTGGCCCGGTGGACGCGGGAGTTATCCACGATCAGGAACACCGGACGTCCGGCATCGGCGATCAGGCGCTTACAGAAACCGATGAACGCATCGGCGTCCAAACTCTGGTCAAACAGCTGGAACCGCAATTCGCCGCGCGAGCTGACGGCGGAGATCATCATCACCGAGCGGCGAGCTCCGGTGGTGGCCACGACCGGAGTGCGTCCCACGGGAGCCCAGGTGGTACCGGCGTGGTAGTCAGTGCGCACCGCCGCCTCATCAGCGAAGAACACCACTGCGCCCAGCCGTTTGGCCTCGGCCGCGATCGCGGGGAAGGTCTGCTGCTTCCACTCGGCAACCGCGGCCGCGTCCTGCTGGTAGGCCCGATACAGCGGCCGTTGCGGCGACATGCCCAGCTTGGCCAGCACCCGGCCAACGCTCACCAAGGACAGTTTCACCTTGAACTCGCGGCGGATCAGCTCGGCCACCATCGCCCGCGTCCACAACGCGAACCCGAAACTCAACTGACGCGGATCATTACCGGCGATGAGCTCATACAGCCGCCTCAGCTGTGTTTCGTCCAGTTTGGCCGCTGGCCCGCGGGTCTTCTTGGTGCGCAATCCTTCCGGGCCCAGCGCCCGATAATCCTGCAACCACCCGAACACCGTCGCTCGCCCGAACCCGAGAATCTCCGCGACCAGATCAGGTGATTTCCCGCTCTCGATCAGCTGACACGCCCGTAGACGCTCCTCAAAGCTGGCCCGCCGCCCCAACCTCGCCATGCATCAATCGTCCCACAGGCCATCCCAGAAAGTCCGAAAACCTATGAACGGATTAGATCATGGAGAGCGCGGCGTGCCTGCACGGCTCCGCCCCAGGTAGAAGGTCATGCAGTTGCCGTAACGGTCACGCGCTGTAAACCCGTCGGCTTCCCTCGCAAGTTCGAACCTTGCACCTGCCACACGGTAGGTGCAGTTTGTTTCTCCTCTCATACCGTGGAGACCTGCGGGCAAACCAGGTCAAGGCCCTGAGCTGCCTTCTGCCGTCGGCCTGCTAACGGCTCACCCAAGGTCTCCGCTCAAGGACTCAGCAGTCTGCGATGTCACAGATCTTGGCCGCCATGGCTCTGGCGTCCCTGAGGAGTGGCTTGACGCTCGTCCTGGTCGGCGGGCGGAGGTAGACGTACACCGCGTTCGCGGTGCGCGCGATGATCGCGTCGTCGTCCTCGTACCCGCCGTCCCTCGTGGTGAAGGTCCGCCAGCCCTCCTCACCCACGCTCACTGTGGTCAGCGTCCGGGTGAACCCCCTGCGGTGGCCGCAGCGCTTCCACGCTGCCTTGAACTCCCGCAGGGCGCGCTTGGCCATGGCGGGCGTGGAGTAGAGAATGACCTGCTCCTTCAGCCCCGTGGTCTCCTGCCAGCTACGCTCGACCGTCCTAGCGGCCGCCCGGCCCGTCCTGCCTACTTTCGGGTCGCCGCGCACGCCGTCCACACGACTGCCCCTGCACGGGCTGACGGCGAACCACTGCGCGCGCTCGACGTCGACCCACCAGTAGTCCTCAGGGTCCTGTTCACCGATGGTCTTGTGCTCGTAGAGCAGGAAGCCTCGGGGGATCTCGCCGCTTGCGGCCAGAACGGGGGTGGCTGTGGCGGTGAGCGCCAGTAGTGAGGCCACGATGGTGATCGTCTTGAGCATGATGTTATGACGCCGCTGCTCGTAGGATGGTTCGGCCTTCGGGCGAGATTGTCGCGCGAGCCGCTGCGGAGCTAACGGACCTAAACCGGCTCAGGCCTCGGGAGACAGGCTCCTTCATGGGCCACGATCTCGAAGATTGAAGCGGCTTTCCCAGCATCGCCTTTGCCCGCGGCAGTGTGTCCACACTACGGATCGCCCCAGATGCAGGTCCACGGGATATACGCGGGATGGATCTCCAGGTGGATCCTGAGACGATAGCCGTATGGCCAAGTCAGAGGCATGACGCAGGCGAGAACATCGGTCCGCTGTAAAACCGTCGGCTCAGCCTACGCAAGTTCGAACCTTGCACCTGCCACATGCAGTTAGCGCAGGTCACCCCTTCAGACCGGTGTCAGCGATGCTGGCGATGAAGGCCCGCTGAAACACGAAGAACAGGATCAGAACAGGGATGGTGATCAAGGACGAGTACGCCATGATCTGTCCCCAGGCGATGTCGAGCTGGAAGAAGTACTGGACGCCGATCAGCACTGGCCGTAGATCCTCGTCCTGAACGGTCATCAGAGGCCACAGGTAGGAGTTCCACGCCGGCATCGCGGTGAGCAACCCGACGGTCGCGAAGGCGGGACCGGACAGCGGCACGACGACGCGCCGGTAGATGCTCAGCCAGCCGCAGCCGTCGATGCGGGCCGCCTCGTCCAGCTCGGTGGGGATGGTTTTGAAATGCTGGTGGAACAGGAAGATCGAGAAGCCGTTGGCCACGAAGGGCAGGATCTGCACCCGGTAGGTGTTGAGCCAGCCGAGCTCGAACCCTTCGGAGGTGATCCACGGCAGCTTGGACACCCAATAGACCAGCGGCACGGCGATCGTCTCGAACGGCAGGACCAGCGTGGCGATGACCAAGGTGAGCAGGATTGGTGCGAAACGCCACCTGATCCGTGCCAGAGCGAACGCCGCCATGCTGTTGACCAGCAGGCCGAGTAGCACGATCGCCGCGGTCACGATGATGGAGTTGAGCAGGAATCGACCGGCGGGCACGGTCTCGAAGACCGCCGTGTAGTTGTCGAGGGAGACCTGCCCGACCGGGAGGAACGCCTTGGCCGAGCCGAGGTCGGCGAAGATCTGTTCGTCCGGCTTGAGCGAGGAGACCAGCATGAACACGACGGGGAAGGCGAAGACCACCGCCAGCAGTGTCAACGGCAGGTACGTCAGCCATCGGCGCATGGTCAGGCCCTCTCTCTGGTGAGACGCCGCTGGATCAGGGAGACCGCCAGGACGAGCGCGAAGAACACCAGGCTGATGGCCGCGCCGTACCCGATCTGTTGCTCGCGGAAGCCCTTGCGCACGGCGTGGTAGACCACGGTGGTGGTGGCGTCCAGTGGCCCGCCCTGGGTCATCACATCGATCTGCACGAACAGCCCGAGCGCCGCCAGCGTGATGGTGACCAGGACGAACACGAGCGTGGGTCGCAGTCCAGGCCAGGTGACGTGGCGGAAGCGCTGCCTGGCCGTGGCGCCGTCCATGAGGGCCGCCTCATACAGGGAAGGCGGAATCGTCTGCAACCCGGCCAGCCAGATCACCATGTGGAAGCCGACTCCCTGCCACACCGACATGATCATGATGGCCGGCAGCGCCGTGCCGGGATTCCCGAGCCAGGCGACGGCGTCCCACGCGCCGAAGGTCAACGTGCCGAGCATCGAGTTGATCAGCCCATGCTCCTCGTACATGAAGCGCCACAGGATCGAGACGACCACCATCGAGGTGACCACCGGCATGAAGTACACGGTCCGGAAGATCTGGATCCCGCGCAGCTTCTGGTTCACCAGTAACGCGAGCAGCAGTCCGAGTCCTCCCTGTACGGGCACGATGACCAGGGCGAAGATGAACGTGTTACGCAGCGACTTCCAGAAAGTGGGATCTCCCGCGAGCACCACGGTGTCGTCGTCCACGGCGAACAGGACCGACTTGCCCTCGTACTCCGGATGCCCGGATCCCCTGCGGGTGTAGTCCCGCACCTGGGCGCCCTCCGGCAGTTCGAGCACGTCGAGGTCCAGCAGTCGGCTGAAGTTCTCGGTGCCGACGAAGCGGGCGGGCTCCGGAGAGACCAGCCGCGAGTTGGTGAATCCGAGGACGAAGGCCAGCACGACGGGCACGGCGATGAACAACGTCAGGAGCACCACGGCTGGAGCGGTCATGGCCAGCGCGGTGAGAGAGTCCCGTCGTCCCCGCCTCAGGACCCTACGATGGCCCCGCCGCTCGTGAAGCTCCGGAACGGTTGCCCGGCGAGTACGGGTTTTCACGACCAATGTCGACTCCTTCATCGCCGGGGGCCCATAGGGCCCCCGGCTGGATCGTCAGAACCCGTAGTTGCCGTTCGAAGCGACGTTGGCATCGATCTCGTCGACCGCCGCGTCCAGGCGGGCCTTGACCGCGGAGCCGTTCATGATGTCCTGCGTGGCCTTCTCGAAGACGCTGGAGATCACGGGATAGGCGGGCGTGGGTGGGCGAACCGTGGCGAATTTGCGCGAGTAGTCAGCGAACATTCTCAACTGGCCACCCTGCTTGTACTTGTCGGTCAGGGCGGCGGCCTCCTCCGTAGCCGGGATCAAGCCGATCTTGTTGGAGAACTGCGCGATGTACTTGGGGTTCAGGGAGAATTCCAGGTACTTGCGGGCCCCGTCCTGCTCCTTGCAAGAGGAGGTGATGGCCCACTGCCAGGACGCACCACCGATCTTCGGCCCGGCGCCGAGGTCGGGCGGGGGAAGGAACAGCAAGTCGTCGCCGTACTTCTTGATGGCGTCCGGGGCCCCCCAGTTGCCGTTCCAGGCCAGCGCGGCCTTGCCGTTCAAGAACGCGACGCGGTCGGTGGCCTCGCGCGGGTTGGCGAGCTTGCGCTGGAACAGGCTCTGCCACCATTCCCCCCACTTGACGGCTGCGGGGCCGTTGAGCGCGCCCTCGGCCGTGGTCATCGAGGACCGTTCGATGAGATCCCCGCCGAAGCTCTGCAGCAGGGGTGAGAAGGCGTACGGCCACCACTCGCCGCCGCCGCCGGTACCCAGATCAAGGGCGTAGTCGAACTTCCCCTCGTTCTTGAGCTTGACCAGCGCCGCGTCGAACTCCTGCAGGGTCCAAGGCATGTCGGTGGTGGGGATGCGAATGCCGTACTTCTTCAAGACGGACTTGCGGCCGTAAACGCCGACGGCGGCATCGAAGTGACCGATCGCGTAGATCGTGTCCCGGTACTTCCCGACCGTACTGGGCAGGAATTTGTCCGTGGTGGACTGCGGAAGGTTCAGCGGCGTCAGATACTTGGCCCAGGCCCAGTTGGGCACGACGGGTCCGTCCGCGTCGAGCAGGCAGGGCAGCTTGCCCGCTGTGGCGGCTCCCGTGACGGCGTCGTTGTAGGCGCCCTGGGGGAACGCCTCGTGGACGATCTGATACTCCTTCTGTGAGGCATTGAAGTCCTTGATGATCTGCAGGACCGTTGCCAACTCCTCGGGGTTGCCGGCCGCGTGCGTCCACAGCTTGATGGCCTTCGGGCCTGACGGGCTTCCTTGGCCGGACGATCCACACCCGGCGATCAGCGTCGCCGAGGCCGCAACGGCTAGGATGCTGTTAAAGAGAGGGCGTCTCACCGCTTCTCCTTCTTTATGCCCCGGCTGGCCGGCCGGGGTGAGGCTTGCGGCCGTGTCCCGGCCGCGGGTTGTGAACTGGGTCGCCGTCGCGTCTCACCGCGGCGGCGGCCCGACCGAGTCCCGCCTGACCAGCGGGCACGGCATGAGATATCCCTGGTCCCTTTGCTCAGGGTCGTCCTGGATGAGTCCCAGCAGCCGGTGGAACGCCCACAATCCCATCTCGTAGTGGGGGAGGGCGACGGTCGTCAGTGCCGGGGACAGCTCGGGTGCGATCAGGTCCTGATCGTCGTACCCAACGACGGACAGGTCGTGGGGGATGCGCAGGCCGCGTTCGGCCGCGGCACGGTAGCACCCCATCGCCATCCGGTCGTTGTAACAGAAGATCGCGGTCGGCCGTTCGTCGAGATCGAGAAGGCGGCCCGCCGCTCGGTAGCCTCCCGTTGTGGTGCCGTGCTCGGCTGCTACAAGCTCTGGGTCGGCGGGGATCCCCGCCGCGGCCAACGTTTCGTGGTAGCCGGCCAGGCGCCCGGACGCCGCCGGAACCTCCAGCGCCTCGGTGGCGAACCCGATCCGCCGGTGACCCGCGCGGAGGAGTTCGCCCACCGCCGCAGCCGCGCCTCCGCGTTCGTCCGGCACGATGTACGGCATGGAGCCGTCGGTGGGGCAGGCATCGAGTACGACGGTGCTCACGTCGCCCAGCAGCTCGGGGATCTCGACGTGCCGGTGGTACATGGTGGCGTAGATGACACCGTCGACCCTCCGGTCGAGCAGCGCCCGAACGGCGTGGCGCTCGAGCGCGTGCTCTCCCCCGGTGTTCACCAGGAACAACAGGTAGCCGGCCTGCCAGGCCGCGTCCTGAGCTCCCTGGATCATCCGCCCGGCGAACGGGGTGGTCGCTATGTCATCGCCGACGAAGCCGATCGTTTGAGTCCTACGTGTGCGAAGGCTGCGGGCGATCGGGTTGGAGGTGTAGCCGAGGTCGCGGGCGGCGGACAGGATCCGCTCCCGGGTCTCGGGGCCGACGCGCGCGCCCTCGACGTTGTTCAGGACCACGGACACCGTGGAGACGCCTACGCCCGCTCGGGCTGCGACGTCCTTGATCCGCGGTTTGCCCATGATTCTCCTTGAAGAAACGATTCAGCAGATCGATTCTTCATCCTTGTCCTTGATGCGGATATTTGGCAAGGGTTCGTTTCCGACGCGTTACACGCCGTGGAACCGGCCCGGGGTCTCGGGGCCGTCCCTGGCGCATCCGGCGGGAGCGCCACCCCTGCTTCCTTCGGCTCAGGGGGTGGCGCGGAAGGTGTAGTCCGAGGTGTAGGCGACGAACTGCGAGGAGGTGGCGCTGTCGATCACCTTCGTGCCGAGTGTGCTTCCATCGAGCACCACCGCGTTCGCAGCGACGTTGCTGACCAGGCCGTTGTTGGACAGGTGGTTGTTGTGCCCTGAGGCGACCAAGATGATCGTGGGTTTGGCGCCGGAGGGGGTGATTTTGGCGGGAGGGACGTCATAGGCGAAGAGATTGCCGGTGACCATGTTGCCGTCACCGCGCAGGTGGATCACCCCGTACAGGTCGTCCTTGCCGTTGTTGTACGGCTGCATCGGTCCCCAGGGTTCGGGCTCCCTCCGGAAGTGGTTGCCGCTGATGAGGTTCTCCTTGTTGGCCCCGTCCGAATCGAGCATTCCGGGATAGAAGCCATGCAGCCGGTTCCCGGTGATCGACGACCGGTTGGTGTTGCGGAGGTGGATCAAGCTCTTGCCGCGCGGGAAGATGTTGTTCCCGGCGATCAGCAGCCCCTGGTGCTGTTCGGCGAAGATCGAGTAACCGATGTAGCCTGCGCCGATGTGGTTGTCGGTGACCTTCGACGCCTGCCCGGAGCCGATCAGTTCCACGCAGCTGCCGCATTCGGCGATGAAGTTGCCGTGCACGCTCAGCGCGTCCGCGTCGCGTATGACCAGCCCGCGCTCGAGGTAGACGAACCCCATTCGTTCGATGCGGAAGGCGTCGTTGGCCGTGTCGACCCGGATGCCGACCTTGCCATTGGCATAGGAATTCTGGTTCGGCGTGAAGGAGAGCCCGTCAAGGCAGAAGTTGTCGAAGACGACCGAGCTCAGCCGCGGCTCCCCGCTGCGGGAGACGAGGAAGCCCTCGCTGTGGCCGTCGGTGTTCTCGACCCGGATCCGGCTGCCGCCCGGCCAGATCTCGTGCCAGGCCGAGGTGTCCCCGGCGTTGTAGCGGATGCTGGAGGAGGCGAAGCCGTGACCGTCGCCCCTGATGGTGAGGTAGCTGACGTCGACCGTGACCCTCGTCTTGAGGGGGTAGTCGCCGGGAGGGATGTAGATCACCGCGCCGGGCTTCGATGACTGGTTGGGCTGGAGCTTCTTGATGTCGGCGATGATGTCGTTGATCAGCGCGCCGATGTCGGTGTAGCAGGTGATGGCCGGATTGGTGGAGTGGGTCCAGGTCGTGACGTCGTACACCGTGGGCGGCTTGGCAGCCTTGGCGGATGCGGCGCGCTGGCCCGACAGCACGGCTAAGCCGGCCGCCGCAGCGCCGACTGCCGGCACTCTGAGCAGCATGCGGCGGGCGATGCCGGAGTCTTTCTCGGTCATGCGGTTCCTCCTGAGGGTTGGGGGGTGCGATATCTGGGTTGAGGGACAGGTGGAGTTCGCTGGGCTGAGGTGCGTGCCGTGCTCCAGCCCGGGAGCACGGCGGTACCTGTGGGCATGCCTGTCGGCGGTGCCGCTGTTGCGCTGGCACCGATGACGAGTCAGCCGGCTGTGTCGAAGGCCGTCCGATGGTCTTTTGAGTGGGCGAGTGTCACATCGGGAGTGGCTGGGTGCTCTGCAGGCCGTGAGCCGGGTCGAGGCGCACGGGGATCGGGTCGGTGATCTCCCCGGTGAAGCCGTCGTCGTCGGTGTGGCGGAAGGCGAGCAGGACCCAGGCGCCCCCGCGATCCCGGATGATGCGGCCGCTGTAGAGGGACTCCTCGGTGAGGCGCCGTGCCTTACTCGGGTCGTACGGTCCGAGCAGGTCGCCGGGTTCGAGAACCCAGACGCCGCCGCGTTCCCCGGTCAAGCGCCGTTCCTGCGACAGCTCTGTGCGCAGACACGAGAACAGCAGCACGTGGCTGCCGTCGACAATCTCCACCTGGGGGACCTCCAGGTGGCCGAAGCCGGTGCCGGGTGCGCTGAGCGGGGGTTGTGCCTCCCAGGTGAGTAGGTCGTGGGAGCGGGCGTGGCCGATCACGCCGCGCTGGTCGGGGTCGCCGACCCGGGAGCGGGCGGTGATGAGCATGTGCCAGCCGTCCCCGCCGGGGTCGCGGAAGACCCAGGGGTCGCGCCATGCCTCGTCGGGCCACTGAGCGGTCCGGAGCTGCTCGTACCAGCGCGGATCGCTTTCCAGGATCGCTGCCGTGCCGTGCTTGTGCCAGGTGTGCAGGTCGTCCGAGGTGGCCAGGCCGATGCGTTGTTTGAGGCCGCGTTCGGCGTGGCTGGTGCCGGTGTAGAACATGTGCCAGGTGCCGTTGTCGGCCCGGACGATCGAGCCGGTCCAGGTGGTGTAGTCGTCGAAGGCAGGTTGGGTGCTGGGGGCCAGGGCGTCCGGCAGTACGGTCCAGTCGGTGAGGTCGGCGGATACGGCGTGGCCGATCGAGACGTTCCAGTGGCGCTGGTCGGGGTCGCCGATTGCCTTGGGCGCCTTGAGGAAGTACAGATGGTAGGTCTCGCCGTCGTCGGCGAGCCAGAAGTCCCAGACCCAGTGGTCGTCGAGACGCAGCACGAAAAGACCCTTCCGGTGATGACGCCGGTAGGCCTCAGGCGGACGGTGCCGCGACCGAGGACCGGCGAATGAGGGGGCAGGGCAGTGTCCTCACGGGGACGTCGCCCGCGTTCCGGGCCGGGTCGTCGATCAGCTCCATGAGGCGATTGACGGCCCAGGCACCCATTTCGTAGTGGGGCAGTTGCAGCGTGGTGAGGCCGGGGTACAGGCCGTCGGCGATGTACTCCTGGTTGTCGAAGCCGACGACGGACACGTCCGCGGGGATGCGCAGACCGAGTTCGGCGGCCGCGCGGTAGGCCCCCATGGCCATGCGGTCGTTGTAACAGAAGATCGCGGTGGGCCGGGGCGTGAGCTCCAGCAGCCGGCGGCAGGCCAGGTACCCGCCGGTGGACTCGGACTCCTCCTGCACGACGAGTTCCGGGTCGTAGGCGATGCCCGCCTCCTCCAGCGCCTGGCGATAGCCGTGCAGGCGGCCGTGGGTGGCGGGAACGTCGTCGCAGTTGAGGGCGAGTCCCACGCGCCGGTGGCCGTGCTCGACCAGTTCCCGGGTGGCGTCGTACCCTCCCCGGATCTCGTCCGGGACCACGGCGGGTGGCCCGTCGCCTCCGGTCCTGGCGTCGGCGAGGACCAGCGGGAGACCGCGCAGCGCGGACGGGACCTCGATGATCCGGTGGTACATCGTGGCGTACAGCACCCCGTCGACCTGCTGCTGATGCAGCGCCTCGATGCCGCGTGCCTCGACCGCCGGGTCGCCTCCGGTGTTGATGAGCGTCAACGCCCACCCCCGGGTCATCGCCGCCTCCTGGGCGCCGAGGATGAGCCGGCCGGCGTGCGGGGTGGTCGCTATGTGATCGCTGATCAGCCCGAGCATATGGCTGCGCTGGGTGCGCAGGCCGCGGGCCATTTTGTTCGGGGCGTACCCCAGCCGCTCGGCCGTCTCCCGTACCCGGCGACGGGTGTCGTCGGGCAGCCGGGCGCCCTCGACGTCGTTGAGCGCGCGGGAGACGGTCGTGATGGACACGCCGGCCTCGCGCGCGACGTCACGGATGCTCGGCCTCGGCCGCCTGGTCACCGCGTCACTCCTATCCTTCGCTGTCCTTTGGGGGATCCCTTGATGGCACGATCGGCCGCATCACTCGTCCCAGAGTCCGTGCTCGGGCCAGCGGCGCGGCAGCCGCTCCTCGACCGGGGGGAGGTCGGCGTGGGGAGCATGCGGGTGAAGCTGGTACCAGTACGCGACGCTGGAGAAGTCGTTGCCCTGGTCGTTGGCGTGACCATGTTCAATGGTGACGCGGATGGACTCGGCAAAGCGAACCGGGTCCTCGATGTGGAAGCGATACATACTCCACAGGCCGAAGTGCTCCTGCGGGCTGCTGGCCAGCGAGATCCCATGGTAGGGCCCGGCGTACGCCCCGCTGGGGAATCCCCACGCCGCGTTGAAGTAGTCCTCGGTGCCGGTGCCGTGCAGGGACGGCGGCCACTGCTCGCCGTCGATGAAGATCATGTCGTCGCCCTCGCCCGGCCAGGTGAACTGCTGGTTGGAGGCGTCGAAGTTGTCGATGCTCAGCACGCAGCCGACGTAGTGCCCGGTGCCGGTGGCGTCCAGGATGACGTAGTTGTCGTCCCCGGTGAGGTTGACGCCCGGCAGCTCCCACGGCGGAGGGTTCTCCGCGCCGGCGGGGTGCACGACCTTCTGACAGGGCTTCTCCTGCCGGTAGTAGGCGTGGAAGCGGCCCATGTCGTCGGGGATCTCCTCCTTGGTGAGCTCGTAGTCGACGTAGTAGAAGAAGTTCTCCACCGGCATGTCGCTCTCGTTGCGCAGCACGATCTTGGCGTGCGAGCCGAACGGCATCGGGAAGTAGCAGTTCATCGCGGCCGCGAACGGGCCCTTGGGGCCGCGGCGCGGGCCGAAGACCATGCTCAGCGGCAGCGACACGTAGTGCGTGCAGGTGGCGTGACCCACGCCGAAGAAGTCGCCGAGCGGGCTGCGGACACTTGGGTTGTCCTCACCGTCCCAGTACATCTCTATGACGAGCTTGCGCAGGTACTTCTCCGAGTAGCACCGGGTGGTCAGCCAGATGTGCTCGATGATCCCGCTGCCGTCGATATCGGCCAGCACGTGGGTCTCGCCGGGGGCGACGACGGCGAAGTCGCGGTTGCCGCCGGTACGGTCCCAGCTCGACGATCGCAGCGATCGCCCGGACTTGACGCGCGGAAGTCCGCCCAGCGGGCTGGTCGGCTGCCAGAACTGCATTTCTAGATACCTTTCGTAGGGTGGGTCAGCCCTTGACGGCGCCGAGGGTCATGCCCGCGACGATCCGCCGCTGGAGCAGCAGGGTGAACAGGACGACGGGGACCGAGTAGAGGGTGGCCAGTGCGGTCATGGGCCCCCATTGAAGGCCGTACTGGGTCTGGAAGTTGGCGATGACGATCGGCGTCGTCTGTGCCCGCACCGCCGTGAGCAGCAGCGCGAACAGGAACTCGTTCCACGACGCGAGGAACGCGAAGATCGCCGTCACCGCGATGCCGCCGCCGACGACCGGCACCACGATCCGCACCAGCGCCTGCAGCCGGGTGCAGCCGTCGACCACGGCCGCCTCCTCCAGACTGGGCGGTACGGCCTCGAAGAAGCTGGCCATCAGCCAGATCGACAGCGGAAGCGAGATCGTCGTGTGGGCCAGCGCGAGCGCGGTCGGCGTGTCGGTGATGCCCGCCGTGCTCATCAGGTTGACCAGCGGGACCCCGACGGCGACCGGCGGCACCATCCGGGTGACCAGGGCGAGCATGATGAAGACCCGCCCGCTCACGGTCCCGTAGCGGGTGATCCCGTACGCGGCCGGGACCGCGAGCAGGACCGACAGCACTGTGCTGATCACGGCGGTGGAGGTGCTGTTGATGAACGAAGGGATCACGCCGGGCGTGGCCAGGGCGGTGCCGTAGTTCTCCAGGCTCCAGGCCTTGGGCAGCACCGTCGGCGGCACGGCGATGGCGTCGGTGGGCAGCTTGAGCGAGGTCAGGATGAGGTACGCGAACGGGAACGCGTACAGCACCACGATGCTGGCCAGCAGCGCCCACAGCAGCGTGCGGGTGCTCGTGCGCTGAGTCATCGCTGCGCCCCCTTCCCCGGCCGCCAGATGGTGGCGACCGCGATCAGTGCCACGCCCAGCATCGCGATCAGGTAGAGGGTGCCCATGGCGCTGGCGAGCCCGGGCTCGCCGAACCGCACCATCGTCCGGTAGATGAGCAGGCTGAGCGTCTCGGAGGCCGACTGCGGGCCGCCGTTGGTCTGGATGAGGATCACGTCGAAGGCCCGCGCCGCGTCGATGCCGCGTACGACGAGCGCGACGGCGATGACCGGCCGCAGCAGCGGCAGCGTCACCCGGGTGAGGGTGTGCCAGGGCCCGCTGCCGTCGAGGCGGGCGGCCTCCAGCACGTCGCCCGGGATGTTCTGCAGCCCGGCGAACAGCACCAGGGCCATGAACGACGTGGTCAGCCAGATGTCCGGCAGCGCCACCGAGAACAGCACGATGTCCGGGTCGCTCAGCCAGCCGATCGCGTCGGGCCCGCCGATGATCCCGAGGCGCGTGAGCAACTCGTTGACGATGCCGAAGTTGTCGATGAGCAGGAACCGCCACAGCAGGCCCGCGACGACCGGCGCGATCATCAGCGGGTACAGGAACAACGTCCGGATCCACCTCGCCCGCCTGCCCAGCGCGTTGAACAGCAGGGCCGCCGCCAGCCCGAGGGTGAACTCCAGCGTGACCACGAGCATCGTGTACAGGGCCGTACGGCCGGCGGCGCCGAGGAACTCGGGCGAGGTCAGCGCCTCGCCGTAGTTGCCCAGGCCGGTGAACTCGCGCATCCCGGCCAGCGGGGCGATGTCGTACAGGCTGTCCACGACCAGCTTGACCAGCGGCCAGCCGACGAACACCGCCAGGAAGACCGCCGCCGGGGCCATCAGCGCCAGCGCGAACCGGCCGTCGGTGAGCCCGCGGCCCGGCCGGCGCCGCCGGTGCCGGAGGCGATCATCACCGGCCCGGACGTCGCCGCCAGGGGGCCGGGGATCGGCCCGGCCCACGGTCGGGTGCGGACTACTGCGCAAGGCTCTGCACCTTGTCCTTGGCGGTGGCTAGCAGGGCCACGTAGTCGGCATTCGGGTTGAGCGACTGCTGCAGCGTCGGGATCAGCACGGTGTCCACGATCTGCTGCCACTTGGCCGTCGCCGGGCGTGGCTTGGTCGCCGTCGCGTTGAGGGTCTCCAGCAGCGGCTTGAAGTGCTCGTAGCCGGGCTTGTCGGCGTACTGCTCGAACGCCGACTTCCGCGCGGCCAGCCCGAGCGAGGATTCGATCGCCATCGCGTTGTTGTCGTAGGCGAACTTGACGAACTCGGTGGCCAGGTCGGCCTGCTTGGTGGCCTTGGGCACCGACAGGTACCAGGGGCCGGGGATGCCCGCCACGCCGGCCGAGCCGCCGATCATGGGGGCGACGCCGACCTTGCCGTACACCGGGGAGTCCTTCGGGATGAGCGGGAACGCGTGCGCCCAGAACCGCATCATCGCCGTCTTGCCCTGGTTGAACAGGTTCTGCGCGCCCGCCCAGTCGAGCTGCGCGGCGCCGGGCGGGCTCACCTTGAGCTTGTTGTTCAGGTCGCTGTAGAACGTCAGCGCCTTCAGGTGCTGCTCGTTGTCGATGATGACCTGGCCGGAGGCGTCCAGGACCACGCCCGGTGACCCGGCCTGCAGCACGTGTGCGAGAAATTCGGTTTCGACCGCGCCTTTGACGTCGGTGCCGTACAGCTTGCCGTCGCGGGTGAAGAACGCCGCCGCATCGTTGAACTGCTCCCACGTCGTGGGTGGGGTCAGCTCGTAGCCGTACTTCTTCTTGAAGGCGGCCTGCTCATCGGAATCCTCGAACAGGTCCTTGCGGTAGAAGAGGATCTCGGCGTTCGTCCACACCGGCATGCCGACGAACGCGCCGCCGACCTGCGCCTCGGTCACCAGGGCCGGGAACAGATCGGCCTTGACGTCGGCGGTGAACAGCTCGGTCAGGGGGCGTACGGCCCCGGCGAACGCGGTCAGCCAGATCGCGTCGAGCGCGGCCACGTCGAAGCTGACGGTGCCGGCGGAGAGCTCGCCGGACAGCCGGTTGAACAGGCCGTCGTACGGCAGCTCGATGAACGTCACCTTCGCGCCGGTCTTCTTCGTGAACGCCTCGGCGATCTTCGTCAGCTCCGCCTTGCCGCCCGCCTCGACCAGGACGCTGAGCGCCTTGGCGCCGCCCGTGCCCGATCCGCTCGTCGTCCCGCCGGCGCCGCACGCGGTCGCCAGTACCGCCAGGCCCGACACGCCCGTCCACTTCAACAGGTCGCGCCGGGACAGCCCTGAGTTGTGAGGCATGGTGCCCTCTCCCATCAGCCTGGGGCTCATGCGGTGCACCCCCGAACCGCTGCTGAGCAAAAACGTTTGCGCAAACGTAAGCCTCCATATCGAGGGAGGTCAAGAGGGTGCCGGAAACTTCGTCGTAATGCCCCTGGAACGCGCCCCCGTGCTTGCAGAATCGATTCATCACGTGTCACCATGTCGCCGACATGATGGGAGGGCACATGACGTTCCTGGTGATCGGCGAGAGCATCGTCGACCTCATCGGCTCGCCCGACGCATCGCGGTTCAGCGCTGTCGCGGGAGGCAGCCCGCTCAACGTCGCGGTCGCCCTGGCCACGCTCGGGCAATCGGTCAGACTCGCCAGCGAGATCGGCGACGACTTCTTCGGCGACCTGCTGCGGGGCCATCTCGGCAGGCACGGGGTCGGGCACGGCGAGCTCGTCCCCGGCGCCGCAACCAGCCTGGCCTTCGCCAGGATCGGCGACGACGGGTCGGCGTCCTACGACTTCCGGTTCGACTGGCGCTTCTCCGGCCTGGTCTCGCTCGACGGCGTCACCTGCCTGCACACCGGATCGCTGGCCACGCTCGTCGGGCCCGGCGCCGCACATGTCCGGGACGTGATGCGGGCCGCGGCCGACGCGGGGATCATCGTCTCCTACGACCCCAATATCCGCCCCTCGCTCATCGGTGACCGGGCATCTGCGCTCACGCTGGTCGAGGACTGTGTACGGCTCTCACGGCTGGTCAAGGTCAGCGCGGAGGACCTGGCCTGGTTGTATCCCGGCGAGCCGGACCTGGATGCGGCGAAACGCTGGGCGGCCTGGCCGGGAGAGCGCCTGGTCGTGGTGACCCGGGGCGGCGACGGCGCGTCGGCGATCCTGGGCGGCTCCATGATCACCTGCCCCGCGCCCGTCGTGGAACTCGTCGACACCGTCGGCGCGGGCGACACTTTCACCGCCTCCTATCTCACGGTTCTCGGCGACGGCGAGCTCACTGCGGAGCGGGTCCGCGACGCGTTGCGCTACGGATGCGCGGCGGCGGCCGTGGTGTGCACCCGGGAGGGCGCGGTGCCACCCAGCCCGCAGGAGATCGACGGGCTGCTTTCCTCAGCGTCGGCGACCCCGGTTTGACTGCGGTGGCGAGGGTGTCCTACTCGGTCGTCACAACCCGAGCATGGACACCCTCGCCCTATCTCCGCAGCTACGACTTGGACCCAATCATTCAGTCGGTGAAGGCTGACTTCATCGCCCAGACCTTGAGCGACTTGACCGTGGCGGCGCCGTCGGCGAACAGGGCCAGGCCGAGCGAGTCGTCACGGGCGGGATACACACGGGTGGTGATGGACTTGTGGCCCCCGACGTAGGCCTCGACCATGGATTTGTCGAGGAACAGGTCCAGGGTGAGGACGTCGTCCGCGAGAGTGACAGGACCGCACTGCACGCCCAGGTCGGCGAACAGGCTGGAGATGGCGCCCGAGCGGGTCCGGTCGACGCAGAAGGTCTTGTCGTTCTTGTTGTAGGACAGGAGTGTCTCCTCCTCTCCTGCGGGGCTGCGCCTGACCTTGATTCCGTAGCGGCTCGCGGCGGAGGCCGACATCTCCAGCTGGATGTGGAGCGTGTCGCCGCGGACGCCCGACAGTTGCTGGTTGGCCGCGCTGAGGTCGTTCTGATTGGTGAGGGTGACCAGCGGGGCGGCGGTGGTGTGGAGAGAGGCCATCTCGGGCAGCGGCTTGACGCCCAGGTCACCGTCGGGCCGGAGGCTGACCTGGAGGGGCAGTCCGGCGTTGTGAGCCCATCCGGAGTCGTGGTGGGCCTGCTCGGTGCGCTTGTCCTGGGCGATGCTGAAGATGACCGACCGTCCCTGGTCGTCGACGAACCCGCTGGGACCGGTGAAGTGCTCGCCGTAGTCGAACAGCTTCGGGACGGTGGAGTCGGGGACGAACTTACGCGTCGCGGCGTTCCAGTTTCCGATCCAGTACCAGACGTATTTGACGTTGTGAGGACTGCCGCCCGACCACATCGGGTTGATCATGAACACGTGCTTCCCGCTGTCGCCGAGGGGCAGGAAGACCGGCAGTTCCCAGACCTGGCCGGTCTTGGGGTACGTGTGGATGTCGCCGACCATGAGCGGGCCCTCGTAGGTCCAGTTCTTCTGGTCGGTGGAGCTGTAGAGCAGGGCGGTGCCGCCGACGTCGCCGCCGCCGGTGGTCTGGACGCCCGATGTGACGAGTTGGAACCAGGTGTTGCCCTCGCGCCAGACGAACGGGTCCCGGAATTCGCCGTACTTGACCTTCCGTCCCTCCCCGACATCGAGGGCCGGGGACTGGACCGTGACCGGTGCGGGATCCATCTTCCAGTCGACCAGATCCTGCTGACAGGGGAGGCTGGCGCAGCGAGCCACGCCGGTCCGCTGGTTGGGGAAGACACTGTCGTCTCCGGCGGTGATGAACAGCAGCGGGTTGCCGTCGGCGTCCTTGGTGGCGCTTCCGCTCCAGACCCCGTCGGGTGCGACCGATCCGGCGGTGGGGACGAGTGCGGGCGGCAGATCCCGCCAGGTCACCATGTCGGCGCTGACCGTGTGGCCCCAGCCGATGTTGTGCCAATAGGGACCGTGCTGGTTCTGCTGGTAGAACAGGTGGTACTGGCCGTTGTAGAAGATCGGCGCGTGGGGCTCGTTCATCCAGTGCTCGGGCGGCATGAAGTGATACTGCGGCCGGTACTTGTCTCCGGTGTAGCGCGCTCGGTTCATCGACAGATCGGGGGTCGGGACGGCGCCACCCGGATAGGAGGTGCGGACGGCTTCGTAGGAGGCGGTGACGTCGGTGGCGGTGAGCGCCTTGTCGTAGATCTTCACCTCGTCGATGAGGCCGGCGAAGGTGTTGACGGGGAACGTCCCGTTGATCATGACCGGGTGGTTGTTCCTGCCGATGACCAGGTCGCCGCCGTCGGGGGTGATCACCCCGGCCGGTGCGGTGCTGCTGCCGACCTGGCGGCCGTTGAGGTAGAGCTTCATTGAGTGGTCGGAGGCGTCGAAGGTCGCCGCGATGTGGGACCAGCGGCGGGCGGGGAGAGAGGCGTCGGCGCCGGCCCACACCGACTGCCAGGAGCCGTTCACCGACGCCTGGAACGACCATTTGCCGTGGCGTCCGACGCCGAGGATGAAGCCCCGGCCCGCGCCCTGGTTGTGCTGATTGACGATACCTTCGAGCTTGCCCTCGTCGCCCCACTCGAACGCGCGGGGCGCGACCCACGCTTCGACCGTCAGCGCGTCGGTGGGCGGGGCGAATCCCGGCCGGGTGACCCAGGTGGAGTAGCCGTCGAACAGCAGGGCGTTGGACAGTGCCTTACCGGCAGGGTCCTGCTGGTACCACAGCGGGTCGCTGGACGGCTTGTACTTGGCGTTGGTGAACACATAGTTGACCGGGTCGGCGCGGCCGCTTATGGCCTCCCGCACCGTGGTACCGGCGGTTTCGGTGAACGGCCAGTGCGTGACGAGGCCGTCGCCCGGAGCGCCGTCCAGCCGGATGTCGTCGAGGTTGATGTGGCCCCAGCCGCCGGTGGCCTGGTCGACGACGCGGATCTTGAGGTCCTGGCCGAGGTAGGCCGAGGCGTCCCAGGTCACCCGCCGGTAGACCTCGCTGTCGTTGCCGGTCTCCTTGCGCAGGACCGCGCCGTCGGACGCCCGGACGAGCGCCACGTACAGATCGTTCGCGTTGTTGCCGCCGCCGACGAGGAAGTCGATCTGTCCGGTGCCCGATAACGTGAACGTCGAGGAGGTCAGGGTGCCAGTGGCCGCGTCGCCATTCGCCTTGAACCCCCATACATGGGAGGCTCCCTGCTGGCCGAAGCAGCAGGCCCAGCCCCAGGAGGTGTCGGCGGTCACCGTGAAGGCGTTGCCGGTGGCCGTCCAGCCGGACAGGTCTCCGGTCTCGAAGTCCGGATTCGCCGGCTCGGCCGCGGCCCATGCCGAGACGGGGGTGGCGACCAACAGCGCAAGGATCATGACTAGTCCCGTGAGGACGGCTGTCGCCCTGGATTTTGTGCTTTGTGCTTTCACCGTTCTTCTCGCTTCCGGGGAGACGTCGCGGGGCCCCGATGTGTCGTACGCGTTAACGCTTGATTTCGAAAAATAGACCGTAGACCGATTGGTTGCATGCCTTTGCGCAAAAGCGTCGGCAAACGAAAAAGGGCATGGGCCATCGTCTAATGGCCGACACCCTTGCCGGGCCCCAGAATGCCCTTACATGCGTTCAGCGATAAACGTCTCCTGTGATAGTGGTGAAGATCAGCCCTGCACCGGGCGCGCAGGTGACCGGTATGGGGTCGCGCACTTCGCTCACGAGGGCGCCGTAGCCGTCGCGGTGACGGATGAGTCGTCCTTCGTATGACTGCCCGGCGTCCGCGAGCCAGATATCCCAAATCCAATGATCGGGAAGGCGAAGTGTCATTTCAACCTAGACCGGTGCCTGCAATGCTTGTCATGAACGCTCGTTGAGGCGCGAAGAAAGATGGGGTGCAGGCCCTCTGTCGGGTCCAGTTCGACCGGGATCGCCGTGAAGTGCCGATGGAACAGAAAGATCGAGAGCCCGTCGGCGATGAACGGCACGATCTTGACCCGGTAGGTGTTGAGCAGGGCAGTTCCAGCCGTCGGCGGTGACTGGGACTCACCCGAGCTCCGGCGACGTTGTGTCACCGCCACCGACACAGTGGTGGCTCCTGCACCGGCACGCGCGGCGACATCTTTGATCCGAGGCCGAGTCATCTCTTCCTTGAAGAATCGATTCACCAGATCGTTTCTTCATCATGATGACCCGGTTCGCTGTCTGCAAGCCCTCATTTCGTGACTGTTATGCGGAGGTGAACTTGAGCAGGCTGGCCAGGCCTGTCCCACGTGCGCGCAGGTGAGCCACACCCGCCCGAACTGATGCCGATGGGTTGGCTGATCCCGCGCAGCGTCTCCGGCTGCCTTAGCGGAGGCAGCCGCAGGAATCACGGTGCATGAAGCGGGGCTTCAGCCGGACTGTGCGGGGCGGTTGGTCCGGGGCGTCGATCCGATCGACCAGCATCTGAACGGAACGGGCCGCGATCTCCCGGATCGGCTGGGCGATCGCGGTCAGCCGGGGCCGGAAGATCGACGCCCACTCGAAGTCGTCGAAGACCGTGAGCGCGATGTCCTCCGGTACACGGACGCCACGCCGGTCCAGTGCCCGCATCACGCCAATGGTCATGTGGTTGTTTGCGACGAACAGCGCGGTCGGCGGCTCGGGCAACTCCATGAGCGCGTTTACGCTCACTTCGGCAGCTGTGGCGTTCGAGCCGCCCTGTGCGACCAGTCCCGGGTCGAAGGGCAGCCCGGCTCTGGTCAGGCCCACGTGGTAACCCTTGAGCCGCTCGGTTGAGGTCATCAGACCATCGCGGCCGGCGACGGTCCCGATCCTGCGGTGCCCGACTTGGGCGAGGTGCAGCACCATGCGGGCGCTGGACTCGACGTTCTCGGTACCGACCTGGTCGAATCTCGCCGAGGCGCACCGGTCGACGAGAACGGTTGGGATACCGAGTTCGTCGAGGTAGCGCAGTGACGACGAGCCGGTCCCGTGTGCTTCAGTGGCCAGCAGGATGCCGTCGACCCTCCGCTGGTGCAGGGCCTGCACCACCTTCAACTCCTCGTCCCGGTCGTCGTGGGTATCGGTGAGCAGCAGCGTGTATCCGGTGAGCCGGACCTGCGCCTCTAGCGCCGCCACAAAGTCCGCGAAGTAGTAGTTGGAGATCGCCGAGATCGCCAGCCCGATCGACTTGGTACTGGAGGCGACCAGGGATCGGGCGCCCCTGTGGATGTAGCCGGTCTCCTCCACGGCGGCCAGGACTCGTTGGCGGGTCTCCTCGGCAACGAAGCGAGTTCCGTTGATCACGTGGGACACCGTCGAGATCGAAACCCCGGCCTGACGTGCGACATCGGCCATCGCTGCCATGTCGGCCTCCTCGATCAAAGAGTTTGCGCCAACGTTTGCGCGAATGCAAGATGGCGCAGTCCCCGCCCGCGGGCGACGGCGGTGACCCGGACTCCTGGCTGGCCCGCGTCCGGCCGGAGACCTGGGACGGCCTGCGGTACGGCTTCACGAACTGGATGGGCGTGGTCTCCGCCGACCGGTGACGTGCTCAGGGAGTGCTCACCGAGCGGGTGACGCCCGAACTTGTAGATCGAGTACTGGCCGAACACAGCCGTGTGAGCAGCAGGCCAGGCGCGTTGGCGGTTGACGGTCTACCTTCATGGTCGCGCCGTGATCGGCTGGTGTGCGTGTCCCCGGCCCGGCCGGCGCTGTCGAAAGTTTCGGAAGAATACTTAAAGTTTCTCTGTTGTGAACCATCCCGCATTGCCTATTCTTCGGACCAGGTGGGTTTGAAGAGACCCAAATGGGCTCGATCCGACGAGACTGTTGATCGGAGGTAGGTCGTGCGCTCGAAACATTTCGGTTACGTATCGTGGTGAGCGGTGACGGTCGGCTCCTGCTTACCGACCTGCTCGCACATCGCGCCGAGGAGCAGCCCGAGAGCCCAGCCCTCGTGGTGGCCGATGTCGGGACGATCTCGTTCGGCGCATGGGACCGGCGGTCCAACGCGGTCGCCCGCGCTCTGATCGATCGCGGCGTGCCGTCCGGCCATCGGGTCGGGCTGCTGTTCGACGAGCGGGACTGGATTGACTTGGCCGTCGCCTGGTGCGCGGTCATGCGGGCGGGCTGCGTCGCCGTGCCGCTGTCCGGACGACTGGCCCCCGCCGAGGTACGCCACGCGCTGGCCGACTGCTCCGTGACCACCGTGCTGCACGGGCCCGGCACCGAGCCGCCGGACGTGGACGCATGGCGGGCGACGCCGGCGGAGCTGGATCAGGGCGAGGACGGCCCGGTACGGCGGGACGTCAACCCCGGCGGGCTGGCGCAGATCATCTACACCTCTGGCACCACGGGCCGGGCCAAAGGCGTCGGCGCCACCCACGCCAATCTCGCCTACGGCGTCTCCACCCATCCGCGACGCCGCAAACTGTCGCACTCCCGGCATTTCCTGCACGCGTTCCCCATCGGCAGCAACGCGGGACAGACCATGCTCGTCAACGCCCTGGACGCCCGCCCTGCCGCGCTGACCCTGCCGCGCTTCACGCCCGCCCGCTTCGCCCGGCTGATCGAGTCGTTCGGGGCGGGGACGGTGTTCGTGGTGCCCGCCATGGCCATCGAACTGCTCAACGCCCGGGTCCAGGAACGGTACGACCTGTCGAGCGTCCGGCTGCTTGGCTCCACCGCGGCCAGTCTGCCGCCCGCCGTGGCGGCCGGCCTGGCGAAGGCATTCCCGAAAGCGACGATCGTCAACTACTACACCTCGACCGAGGCGGCCCCGGCGCAGACCGTGATGATCGTGGACCCGGAGCGGCCCGCGTCGGTGGGACGGCCCTCGTCGGGCGGCGATCTCAAGATCGTCCGTGGGGACGGGCGGGCCGCGGGCATCGGGGAGCAGGGCGAGGTATGGCTGCGCTCGCCCGCCGGGACCCGTGCGTACTACCGGGACCGGCGGCTGACCGACGACATCTTCCGCGACGGCTGGGTGCGCATGGGCGACGTCGGCTACCTCGACCGGGACGGCTACCTCTACCTCGTCGACCGCGAGAGCGACGTCATCAAGTCCGGCGCGCACAAGGTGTCCACGCTCCAGGTGGAGGCCGCGCTGTACGAACATCCGTCGGTCGCCGAGGCCGCTGTGGTCGGCGTTCGCCACCCGGTGCTCGACCGGGTCACCGCGGCCGCCGTCGTCACCCGGTCTCCGGTCACCGCCGCCGACCTGCGGACGTTCCTGATGGACCGGCTCGCCAGGCACGAGCTGCCGAGCCGGTTGCTGTTCGTGCCCGAACTGCCGAAGAACCACCTCGGCAAGGTGATGAAGTCGCGGCTCCGTGACCTGCTCGAGCGACCGGCGGACGGCTCCACGTGAACACACAGAAAGTGTGAACGCACAGAAAGAACGCACATGACCCACCAGCAGGAAAGCACTCCGGCTTCGTTCACCCAGCAGAGCATGTGGATCGGCGAACGCATGGGCGCGGGGCTGACGTACCACATGCCGCTCGCCCTGTGGTTCGACGGCGACCTCGACGTGGCCGCGCTGCTCGCCGCGTGCGCCGATGTGGTCGCGCGGCATCCGGTGCTCGCCACCGCCGTCGCGGAGAGCGGCGACGGGCTTCGCGTGGTGCCCGCCGCCGAGCCGTCCGTGACGCTCGCCGACCTGCCCGATCCCTCGCCCGACGCCCTCGAACGGCTGATCAGGGAGGAGGTCACCCGCGGGTTCGACCTGGAGAAGGGGCCGCTGGCCAGGTTCACGATCGCGCCCGCGGGGCCGGGGCGGCATCTGCTGCTGTTCGTCGCCCACCATCTCGTCTTCGATGGCATGTCCAAGGACATCCTGGTACGTGACCTCGCCCGGTTCTACGAAGCCGGTTCGCGCGGAGCCGGTTCGCGCGGGGCGGTGGAGCCGCTGTCGTTCGCCGGGCACGAGCCGGGGACGGGCGTCCTGGCCGCGGCGCGGGAGTTCTGGGCCGGACGCTGGGCGGAGCCCGCCGAGATCGTGCTGCCGGGTCAGCGGCGCACCGGCAGACGGTACGGGCCGGGTGAGCAGATCGACGCCGGGCTCGATCACGAGCTGAGCCGCGACGCCGCGATGGTGGCCGGGGCGACCGGCGCGTCGACCTTCGAGGTGCTGCTCGCCGGGGTGCACGCGCTGCTGTTCAGGTACGGCACGGAGAACGTGGCGGTCGCGATCGACGTGACCACGCGCGGTCCCGGGACCCGTGACCATGTCGGTCCGTACGTCAGCGAGCTGCCCGTGTTCTCGCGGCCCGAGCCTGGTCAGGCGTTCCGCGAGTTCGTGCGGGATTTGCGTGGCGAGCTGCGTGAGGTGTACAGGTTCCGGGAGGTGCCGCCCGGACGGGCGCTGGGTATGGCGCCGCGTGGCGCCGCCGTACCCGTGTCGATCAGTTACCGCAGGCGGGAGGCCGATCCGGTCTTCCCCGGCCTGTACGTCACCGTGGACCGCATGATGTTCGGCGGTGGCGCGCGGAACCCGCTGCATCTGCAGGTCGTGGACGGTCCTGACGGGCTCGCGCTGTGCGTACGGTACGACCCGGCGGCCGTGGACCGGGACGTCGCGGCCCGGTTCGCCGAGGGCCTGCGTGCCCTGCTGCGTCATGCCGCCGAGGACCCCGATGTCCGCCTGGCCGACCTGGACGTCATGCCCGCGGCGGAGTCGCGGCGGATGCTCGTTGAGTGGAACGACACCGCGGTTGCGTATCCCGCGGGGGCGACGTTGCCCGGTCTGTTCGCCGAGCAGGTGCGGGCCCGTCCTGACGCGTGCGCCGTCACGTTCGAGGGGCGCTCGCTCACCTATGCGGAGCTGGACGCCGCGGCCGAGCGGCTGGCCCGCAGGGTGCGGCAGGCCGGTGCCGGGCGCGGGGAACTGGTCGCCGTGCACCTGCGGCGTTCCGACCTGCTGCTGGTCTGCCTGCTCGCCGTGCACAAGGCAGGGGCCGCCTACCTGCCGCTCGATCCTGACCACCCCGCGGAACGGCTCGCCATGATCGTGGCCGACGCCCGGCCCAGGCTGCTGCTGTGCGAGACCGCCGTGCCGGTCGGGCTGCCGGGGCCTGTGCTCTTGGTGGACGAGGAACCGGGCTCCGGCCCGGTGCCGGAGGAGCCGATGCGGCCGCCGTCGCCCGGGGAGATCGCCTACGTGATCTACACCTCGGGTTCGACGGGGCGGCCGAAGGGGGTCGAGGTCGATCACCGAAACCTGGCCAACCTGCTGCTCGCCATGCGTGACCGGCTCGGCGCCGGGTCCGGTGACACCTGGCTCGCGCTCACCTCGCCGGCGTTCGACATCAGCGCCCTTGAGCTGTACCTGCCGCTGATCGTCGGTGGCCGGGTCGTCGTCGCACCCCACGGCGCGGTGCGGAGGCCGGAGGCGTTGGCCCGGCTGGTCGCGGAGCAGGGTGTCACGCACGTACAGGCCACCCCGTCGGTGTGGCGGCTGCTGCTGCCCGGCGGCCTGGCCGGAGTGACCGCGCTGACCGGGGGAGAGGCGCTGCCGCCCCGGCTCGCGGAGGAGTTATGCGCCCGCTGCGATCGCGTCATCAACGTGTACGGTCCGACCGAGACGACCATCTGGAGCACGTTCGGCGAGCCGGGCGAACCCGGTGTGCCGATCACGATCGGCCGTCCCCTCGCCAACACCCGGATCTACCTGCTCGACGCGTCGATGCGTCCGGTGCCTCCGGGCGTCGTCGGCGAACTGTGCATCGGCGGAGCCGGGGTGGCGCGGGGCTACCGGGGCAGGCCGGGGCGTACGGCCGAACAGTTCGTTCCCGACCCTTACGGCCCTCCCGGAGCCCGGCTGTACCGCACCGGCGACCAGGCCCGCTACCGTGCCGACGGCGAGATCGAGTTCCTCGGCCGCGAGGACGGGCAGGTCAAGCTGCTGGGCCACCGGGTTGAGCTCGGCGAGATCGAGACGCGGTTGCTGGAGCACCCCCAGGTCGGCGAGACGGCGGTGATCGTCCGCGGCGGGGAGACGGACGATCTCCGCCTGATCGCTTACGTCGTCCCCGCGCCCGGCGCGGCCACCCCCGATGCGGGAACGCTGGCCGCCCACCTGCCCAGGACCCTGCCGCCGGCCACGACGCCGAGCGCCTACGTCGTGCTGGACGCCCTTCCGCTGAACCCCATCGGCAAGCTGGACCGCGCGGCGCTCCCTGAGCCTGCCGAATCGGCGGCGGGGTCGTCGGACAGCGTTGTCGCCGGCTCCGGCTCGGGCGGCGGGGCGGTGCTGGTCGAGGAGGTGCGGCGGATCTGGTGTGAGGTGCTGGGACTGGACGACGTCGGTGCCGATGACGACCTGTTCGAGCTCGGCGGGCACTCGCTCACCATCACACAGATCACGGCTCGGATTTGGGAGAGCGTCGGTGTGGACGTGTCGCTGGACGCCTTCTTCGAAGATCCCACCATCGGCGGGGTCGTCGAGGAGATCGTCCGGCTACGTGGGAAGCAGGCCACGGCGGACGAAGGGGACGGCTTGCCGATGGAGGTGCCGCCCCGTCCGGAGGGGGTCGACCCGCCGTTGTCGTTCGCGCAGGAGCGCCTGTGGTTCCTGCAGCGGTTCGATCCGGGCGACGCCTCGTACAACATGTACCTCGTGTTGCGGCTGCGTGGCGAGCTGGACACCGATGCGCTCCGGGAGGCGCTGGACGCGGTGGTGGCCCGGCACGAGAGCTTGCGCACGTCGTTCGCCGACGTCGACGGCGAGCCGATCACGGTCATTCATCCGCCCGGCCCCGTTTCCGTCGAACACCTTGACCTGGAGGGTTCGGCCGTCGCGGAGGAGGATGCCCTGCGGCTGGTCGCCGACCGTACCAACGCGCCATTCGACCTGGCGGGGGCGCCGCCGCTGCGAATCAGCCTGCTCAGGCTCGGGCCCGGCGACCACGTGCTGTGCTTCGTGCTGCACCACATCATCGCGGACGGGTCGTCGCTCGGGATCCTGTTCGACGACCTATTCGCTCTCTACCTGGCCCGGGTGGAGGACGAGGAGCCGGATCTCGCGCCGCTTCGGGTGCAGTACGGCGACATCGCGCTGTGGCAGCGGGAGCAGGACTCCGGCGAGGCCGCCGAGGAGTCGCTGGCGTACTGGCGCAGGCAACTCGCCGACCCGCCCATGCTGGAACTACCTGCCGACCTGCCCGGTGGGGAGCGGCCCGAGGGCGCCTTCCACTCGTTCCGGGTGCCCGCGGAGGTGGTGGCGCGGCTGGAACGGCTGGCGCAGGAGCACAACGTGTCCCTGTTCATGGTGCTGGTCGCCGCCTACCAGGTGTTGCTGGGCCGGCACACGGGGCAGGGCGACATCCTGGTAGGCACGCCGTGGGCGACCCGGGACCGGGTGGAGCTGGAGCCGGTCATCGGATACCTCACCGACACGCTGGTCCTGCGCGGCGATCTCACGGGGGACCCGGCCTTCTCCGACCTGCTCGGCGCGACCCGCCGTACCCTGCTCGACGCACACGCCCACCGGACCGTGCCGTTCGAACGGCTCATCGGTGGGCTGGGCGTGCCGCGCGACATCCGCCACAATCCGCTGCTGGCAACCATGATCATTCTGCACAGTCAGGCCGGTGAAGGGACTCCGCCCGAGCGGGTCGGCGACCTGGGGGTGGAGCTGTTCGACGGCGGGTATCGCCAGGCCAAGTTCGACCTGGCCCTGGAGACCTGGCGCAACGAGCAGGGCCTGCTCGCCGTGTTCGGCTACGACGCCACCCTGTATCGCGCGGCCACCGTCGAGGGGCTGGCGGCGCGGTTGCAGGTCCTTCTGCGGGGCATCGCGGACGCCCCCGGCACCCCGATCTCGCGGCTGCCGATGCTCACGGACGCCGACGCCGCCGTCCTGACGGGCTCCGACGCGGTCGTTCTGACGGGCTCCGGCACAGCCGTCTTGGCGCCGGATGATGTGGATGGCCGTCGCGGCGAAGCGGAGACGGTGCCCGCGCTCATCGAACGGGCGATCGCCGCCACTCCTGATGCCACGGCGCTGCTGTGGGGTGACGAGCAGATGAGCTACGCGCAGCTCGATGCCAGGGTGGCGCGGCTCGCGGCGGCCCTGCGGCGGCGCGGCGTCGCCGACGGGTGCGTGGTGGGTGTGTGCCTGGGGCGGTCGGCCGATGCGGTCGTGGCGTTGCTGGCCGTGTGGCGGGCCGGTGGCGCGTACCTGCCGCTCGATCCGGACTATCCCGACGAACGGCTCGCCTTCCTGATCACGGACAGTGCCGCACGCCTGGTGGTGACCGATGCCGGGCTCGCGCGGAGGCTGCCGCGGGAAACGGTCGTGCTAGTGACCGCCGACGAGTCCGGGCACGGCGGCCACAGGTGGCTCGGCGGCTGGGACCCGGTCGAGCCCGGCGACGCGGCGTACGTGATCTACACGTCCGGATCGACGGGCAGGCCCAAGGGTGTGCTGGTCGAGCATGGCAGCCTGGCCGGGCGGGTGCGCTGGATGCGGGAGGCGTACGGCATCGGGCCGGACGACCGGGTCGTGCAGTTCGCGTCGCTCAGCTTCGACGCCCATGCCGAGGAGCTGTACCCGGCGCTGACGGCGGGTGCGGGCGTGCTGCTGCTGCCCGACGGTGCCGCGGCGCTGCCGGACGTGCTGCGTACCGCGGCCGGTCGGCGGGTCACCGTGCTGGATCTGCCCACCGCTTACTGGCACTGGCTCACCGAGGCGCTCGACCACGTGACCTGGCCGGAGTCGCTGCGGCTGGTGATAATCGGCGGGGAGCAGGTGCACGCGGCGGCGGTGGCCAGGTGGCGGGACAGGTTCGGCGACCGGATACGGCTGGTCAACACGTACGGGCCGACAGAGGCCACCGTCATCGCCACGGCGGCCGATCTCGGCGAGGCGGACACCGGTCGCCGCCCGCCCATCGGCAGGCCGATCGGCGGCACGGCGGCGTACGTCCTCGGCCGGTACGGCGAGCCGGTGCCGCCGGGCTTCCCCGGCGAGCTGTGCCTGGGCGGCGAAGGGCTGGCGCGGGGCTACCTGGGACGCCCGGCGCTGACGGCCGACCGGTTCGTCCCCGATCCGTACGGCCCACCGGGATCCAGACTGTATCGGACGGGCGACCGGGTAAGGCGGCGGCCGGACGGAACCCTGGAGTTCCTGGGCCGCTTCGACGCCCAGGTGAAGGTACGCGGCTTCCGGGTGGAGCCGGGTGAGGTGGAGGCCGCCCTGCTGACCCATCCAGGTGTCCGTCAGGCGGTGGTGACGGCGGACGGGGAACGGCTGACCGCGTACGTGGTCGGACCGGCCGAGCCGGACGAACTGCGCCTGCACCTGGCTGCGGCTCTGCCGGCCCACCTGGTGCCCACGGCCTGGGTGAGGCTGGCGGCGCTGCCGCTCACGATCAGTGGCAAGGTGGACGCGGCGGCCCTGCCCGCGCCGGGACCCGCCCCAGCCGCGGAGTTCGTGCCGCCGCGCACGGACGCCGAGGCGCTGGTGGCCGGGATCTGGGGCGAGCTGCTGGGCGTCGAGGCGGTCGGCGTCCACGACGACTTCTTCGCCCTGGGCGGGCACTCCTTACTGGCGACTCGGGTCGCGGCCCTGCTGCGCAACGCGCTCGACACGGAGGTGCCGATTCGCACGGTGTTCGACCAACCGACCGTCGCCGGGCTCGCGACTGCGGTCGAGAAGCTGCTGATCGAGCAGCTGTCCGCGCTCTCCGACGCGGAGGCGGCCGGCCTGCTGGACCTGGAGGTGGGCAGGTGACCGACTCGGAGGCCCTGTCGGCGACCAAGCAGGCGTTGCTGGCGCAGCGGCTGCGGCGCGGAGCGGCCGCGGTGCCGCGGCGTACGATTCCCGCGCGGCCCGGTGGGGAGCCGCCGCTGTCGCACGCGCAGGAGCGGCTGTGGTTCCTGGAACAGTTCACGCCGGGCACCGCCCAGCTCACCATCCCGATCAGGTTGCGGCTACGCGGCCCGCTGGACGCCGGCGCGCTGGCCGCCGCGCTCGACGCCGTGGTGGCCGGGCACGACGCGCTGCGCATGCGCTTCCCCGGCACCGAGGACGGACGGCCGCGCGTGGTGCTCGCCCACGACGCCACGCTACCGCTCACCGTACGCGACGCGCCGGGCGAGGCCGCCGCCAAGGCGCTGGTGGAGCAGTTCCTGGCGGTGCCGTTCGACCTGGCGGCGGGGCCGGTGGCGCGGGCGCTGCTGCTCCGGCTGGGCGACGAGGATCACGTACTGGTGGTCGCGGTGCACCACATCGCCGCCGACGGCTGGTCGGCCGACGTGCTGATGCGCGAGGTCTTCGCCCGCTACGACGGCGTCACGCCGCCTTCCCCGCAGGTGGGGTACGGCGACTACGCGGCCTGGCAGCGCGGCCTGGAACCCTCCCGGCGCGACCTGGACTTCTGGCGGGACCGGCTGGCCGGTCTGGAACCGCTGGACCTGCCGACCGACCGGCCCCGCCCGCCGGAACGCACCTACACCGGCGCCGCGCACACGTTTTCGCTGAATCCTGAGGTGGCCGCCGGGCTGGCGCGGCTCGGCGGCGAGCACCGGGCCACGCCCTACATGGTCATGCTGGCGGCGCTCGCCGCGCTGCTCGGCCGGTACGCGGGCGCCTCCGACGTCGCCGTGGGATCGCCGGTGGCCGGCCGCCAGGTTCCGGAGTTGGACGGCGTGATCGGGTGCTTCGTGAACATGCTGACCATGCGGGTGGACCTGACGGGCGATCCGACGTTCGCGGAGCTGCTCGACAGGGTGCGGAACGTCACCCTGGACGCCTTCGCCCACCAGGAACTGCCGTTCGAGCAGCTCGTCTCGGAGCTGGACCTGCCGCGCGACGTGTCCAGGTCGCCGCTGTTCGGCGTCATGTTCGCGATGCAGAACTACCGGAACGAGGCCATCGACCCGCCCGCCGGGCTGACCGTGGCCGACTTCCCCGTGGACGCCTGGGCGACCCGGTACGACCTGGAGCTCTACGTCGGCGACGACTCGGGCGGGATGTTCATCTACAACACCGACCTGTTCGAGCCGGACACCATCGAGCGCCTGGCCGGTCACCTGCGCACGCTGCTGGAACAGGTCGTCGCCCGGCCCGACTCGCGGCTGACGCGGATCGACCTGCTCAGCGAGGACGAACGCCGTCTGGTCGTGGACGAATGGAACGACACCGCCGCCGACTTCCCCGGCGAGGCCACGCTGCACGGCCCCGTTGAGGCGCAGGCGGCGCGTACGCCCGACGCGGTCGCGGTGCGCTTCGAAGGGCGTTCACTGTCGTACGGCGAGCTGGACGCGGCGGCGGACCGGGTCGCGCACACGCTGCGCGGTCTCGGCGTGGGCCCCGGGTCGGTGGTCGCTGTGTGCGCCGAGCGCTCGCTGGAACTGCTGCCTGGCCTGCTCGGCGTGCTCAAGGCGGGTGCGGCGTACCTGCCGATCGACCCCGACTATCCTCCGGACCGGGTGGCGTTCATGCTGGCAGACGCCGCACCGGTCGCGTTGCTCACCCAGAGCAGGATCCGCCCGGCGCTGCCGCACACCACCGCGATCACCCTCGACCTGGACGACCCGGACGTCTGGACCGGCGTCCCCGGTCCGCTGCCCGACGTGCGGCCCGACGACGTCGCCTATGTCATCTACACCTCCGGCTCCACCGGGCGGCCCAAGGGCGTGGCGAACACCCACGGCGGCATCGCCAACCGGCTCGCCTGGATGCAGGAACGGTACCGGCTGGACGACGCGGACGTCGTGGCGCAGAAGACGCCGCTGAGCTTCGACGTGTCGGTGTGGGAGCTGTTCTGGCCGCTGCGCCACGGCGCGAGGCTGGTGCTCGCGACGCCGGGCGGCCACAAGGACGCCGCGTACCTGCGCAAACTGATCGTCACCGAAGGCGTGACCACCGCCCATTTCGTCCCGTCGATGCTGGCCGTGTTCCTCGCCGAGGACGGCGCCGCGGGCTGCGGCTCGCTGCGCCGGGTGATCTGCTCAGGTGAGGAGTTACCCGCCGACCTGGCCCGCCGCTGCGTCGTGACGCTCCCCGCCGCCGAGCTCCACAACCTGTACGGCCCCACCGAGGCGGCCGTGGACGTGTCCGCCTGGCACTGCCTCCCCGGCACGCTCACCTCGGCGGCCCGCGTCCCCATCGGCACCCCCATCGCCAACACCACCCTGTACGTCCTGGACGCCGCCATGTCCCCGGCGCCGATCGGCGTGCCGGGCGAGTTGTTCATCGGCGGCGCGGGCCTGGCCAGGGGCTACCTGAACCGTCCCGCGCTCACCGCCGAGCGGTTCGTGCCGGACCCGTTCGGCCCGCCGGGATCGCGGCTCTACCGCACCGGCGACCTGGCCAGACGCCGCCCCGACGGCGCCCTGGAGTTCCTCGGCCGGCTGGACAGCCAGGTCAAGCTGCGCGGCCTGCGCATCGAACCCGGCGAGATCGAAGCGGCCCTGCGCGCCCTGCCCGCCGTCGGGGACGCGGCCGTGATCGTCCGTGAGGACCGCCTGATCGCCTACGTCACGCCGGACGGCGAGCAGATCCAAACCGCCGACGGCGTGGAACAGGCGCTCGACCATGCCGCCCTGCGGGCCGAGCTGAAGAAGACGCTCCCCGACTACATGGTGCCCGCGGGCTACGTCACCCTCGCCGCCCTGCCGCTGAGCCCCAACGGCAAGCTGGACCGCCGCCGGCTCCCCGCACCCGTCGCCACCCGGGACGCCGCGGTCGAGCTCATCGCACCGGACACACCCACAGAACGGGCGTTGGCCGCGATCTGGGGCGACCTGCTTGGCGTCGAGGCGGTCGGCGTCGACGACGACTTCTTCGACCTCGGCGGGCATTCCCTGCTCGCGACCCAGGTGGTGGCCCGGCTGCGCCAACAGGCCGGCGCCGAGGTCAGCGTCATGGACGTGTTCAAACATCGCACCATCCGCGAGCTGGCCGCACTCGCCGACACCCCGGCGGACCGGCGCGGGCCCCGTTCGCTGCTGCACCGGCTGACCGCCGCCCGCAGCATGACGCCGGTCCTGAGCTACGTGTGCGTCCCGTACGGCGGCGGCAGCGCCGTCGTCTACCAGCCGCTCGCCGACGCCCTGCCGGACGGGCACGCGCTGTGGTCGGTGGCGATCCCCGGCCACGACGTGGGCGTCGACGAGGACAGACTGCCGTTCGACGAGCTCGCCGCCGGATGCGTGCGCGAGATCCTGGAGAAGGTCGAGGGCCCGATCGCCCTGTACGGCCACTGCGGCGTCGGCTCGGCCCTGACCGTGGAGATCGCCCGCCGGTTGGAGGCCGCGGGAAGGGACCTCGCCGGCGTCTACATCGGCGGCATCTTCCCTTTCGCCCGGCCGCGCGGCGCCGTGATGTCGCGGATCGCCAGGTTCGCCGAGGCCGAGCGGCTCCGCAGCGACCAGCGCTACGTCAACTGGCTGATCTCGCAGGGCGTGGACATGGGCGACCTCGATCCCGCGCAGGCGCGCCGCATCGTACGGAACATGCGCCGCGACTCGCGGGAGGCCGAGGAGTACTACACCCGCCTGTTCGAGTCGGGCACAGACCGGCTGCGCGCTCCCGTGATCTCCGTGGTGGGCACCGAGGACCCGGCGACGGACTACTACCAGGAACGCTTCCGCGAATGGCATTTCCTGACCTCGACATCGGCCGTGATCGTGCTGGCGGAGGCGGGACACTTCTTCCTGAAATACCGGGCGGAAGAGCTGGCCGAGATCGTCACCACCGTCCACCGCGACCTGGCCGGGCCACCGGCCCGCCGCCCTGATGCCACCTGGTGGCTGCACGACGTGTCCCACTCCGACACGCTGCCCGCTCCCGCCGGGGCGCAGCCCGGCATTCCGCGCTTCCTCGCCGTCGCGATGAGCCAGCTCGTGTCCGCCACGGGCTCGGCGCTGACCGAGTTCGCCGTCCCTCTGTGGATCTACACCACGACCGGGTCGGTGGCGCAGTTCGCCCTGATGGCGGTCGTGGGACTGGTGCCGGGGCTGCTGACCGCGCCGGTCGCCGGGGCGATCATCGACAGGACGAGCCGGCGGCGGGTGATGCTGGCCGCTGACGGCGCGGCGTTCACGATCCAGCTCGCGTTCGGCGTGCTGCTGTGGACCGGGAACCTGTCCGTGGGGATGATCTATCCGCTGCTGGGCTGCCTGTCGGTCGCGCTCACGTTCCAGCGGCTCGCGTACTTCTCAGCCGTGCCGCAGCTCGTGCCCAAGCACTATCTCGGGCACGCCGTCGGCATCACCCAGCTCGGCACCGGCACCGCCCAGCTCCTGGTGCCCATCTTCGCCGTCGGCCTGATGTCCACCATCGGGCTCGGCGGCATCCTCCTCCTCGACGTCGTCAGCTACGCGGTCGCGATCGTCGTCCTGCTGCTGGTGCGGTTCCCGGCCACCATGCCCTGGCGGCGCCGGGAGTCGATCAAGGACGAGATCCTGGGCGGGCTGCGGTACTCGCTCGGGCATCGCGGGTTCGTCGGCATGTTGCTGTTCTTCGTCGTGCTGAACGTGTTCCTCGCGCCGCTGCTGCTGATGTTCTCGCCGCTGGTGCTCGCCTTCGCCGAACTCGCCGACGTCGGCAGGATCTCCTTCCTGGCCGGGGTCGGGACGTTCGCGGGCGCGCTCGTCATGATCGTCTGGGGTGGCCCGCGCCGCCTGCGGCTGCGCGGGGTGCTGCTGTGCAGCCTCGTCCTGGGCTGCTTCTGCCTCATCACCGGCCTGCGCGCCGACCTGACCGTGATCGCCGTCGGCGTGTGCGGCATCACCGCCTGGGTCACGCTGCTGAACGGGATCTACACCACGATCGTGCAGGTCAAGGTGCCGCAGCGGTTCCACGGCCGGGTGTTCGCGATGAACACGCTCATCGCCTGGTCGACGCTGCCGATCGGCTTCGGGCTCGTCGCCCCGTACGCCGCCTCGGTGCTCGACCCGCTGCTGCTGGACGGCGGCGCGCTCGCCTCCACGGCCGGCGCGATCATCGGCACTGGCCCCGGCCGCGGCATCGGCTTCATGTACGTGCTCTTCGGCCTCGTCATCGTGGCGATCACGCTGGTCGCCATGCGTGTCCCGGCGCTGGCCCGCTTCGACCACGAGGTGCCCGACGCCGTCGCCGACGACCTGGTCGGCGTACGAGCCCTGCGACCCACGGAGGAATGACATGACCGAACGACACCAGGTGGTCGTCAACGACGAGGACCAGTACTCGCTGCTGCCCCTCGACCGGCAGCCCCCTGACGGCTGGCGGGCCACGGGCTTCACCGGCGGCCGGCAGGAGTGCCTCGACCACATCGACGAGATCTGGACGGACATGCGGCCCCGCAGCGTACGGCTGCGCCAGGACGCCGACGGGGGCGCGCGGTGACGCCGGCGCGAAGGGACCTGGAGCGGATGCTCGCGGACATGGTCGCCGACGCGTCCGGCGGCGAGATCAGTGCCGAGGACGCGCTCGCGGGCGAGCACTCGCTGCCGGCACTGGGCCTGACCTCGCTGGCGTGGATCCGGCTCATCGACGCGATCGAGGACGCCTTCGGGGTGGACGTCGATCTCGGCGGCGACCTGTCCGCCTTCGAGCACGTCGACGCCCTCGCCGCCCACCTCTCGGGCCTGTTGGATCCGCGATGACCGGGAAGGCCTCGGTGGCGTTCAGCGGGACGCGGGGCGGTGAGGCGGCGCTGACCTGGGGGCAGCGGCTGATGTGGCGGGCCGTCCACCTGATGGGGCCCAGCCAGTCCTTTCTCAACTGCCCGTGGGTGCTGCCGGTCCACGGAAAGCGCGACCTCACCACCGTGCTGGGCGCGCTGCGCAGGATGCTCGAACGCCACGAGAGCCTGCGCACCACCTTCGCCGACACCTCGGACGGGCCGGTGCAGCGGGTGGCGCGCAACGGTGAGCTGAGCGTGGAGCTGCTGGAGACAGGCCAGGAGGGGCCGTTGGGCACCGCCGAGCGCATCGCCGGCGAACTGGCCAGGACGGTCTTCGCACACGGCGAGGACCTGCCGCTGCGCTGCGCCATCGTACTCCGCGACGGCAGACCGAGGGCCCTGGCGTTCGCCTTCTCCCACCTGGCGGTGGACTACCACGCGCTGAGCTTGCTCTCCGCCGAGTGGCGGGAGCTGCTCCGAGGCGACGACCTGCCGCCGCCCGCGTGGCAGCCGATGGACCAGGCGGCACTGGAGCGCGAGGAGCCGTTCCTGGCGCGCTCGCAGCGGTCGATCCGTTACTGGCGCTCGGTGCTCGAGGAGGTCCCGCTGGAGGTGTTCGGCCATCCACCTGGGGAGGCGGAGGAGCCGCGGTTCATTGAGGTCGGCATGGAGTCGGTGGCGCTCGCGGCGGCGGCCGTGCGGCTGGCCGAGCGGTTGACGATCAGCACGACGAGTGTGGTCATCGCCGCCTGCGCCACCGTACTGGCCGTGGTGAGCGGCCGGCCGAGGGCGGTCATGCAGCTCGTCCACAGCAACCGGCGCGATCCTCGCACCCGTCCGCTGGTCGGCACCGTGGGCCAGGACGGCCTGCTCGTGCTCGACCTGCCCGCCACCGGCTTCGCCGACACGTGCGTCGCCGCGCACCGCAGCGCCCTCGTGGCCTATCGCAACGCCCATTACGACCCCTTCGAGATGCAGGCCATGCGCGAGGAGATCGGCCGCGTCCGGGGCAGGGAACCGGACCTGGACGCCTTTTTCAACGACAGGCGGGCCGACGGAACGTGGCCGAACCTGCCCCGCCTCGCACCCGGCGAGAACCTGGCCCCGCTCACCGAGAAGACCCGTACGTACGTCACGAACGCCTGGCCCGGTGTCCGGTTCAAGGTGTTCTTCACCCTGGGCACCGCCCCCGACACCGGTCAGCTCAGCCTCATCGTCGACACCGCGTTCCTGTGCAGGGACACGGCGAGGGCCATGCTGCTCGGCGTCGAGACCCTGCTGGTCCGGAGCCTCACCGAGGACGTCCCCATCGCCGCCGTCAGGGGAAGCGCCGGCCTGACGCCTCAGCCCCGTTGGGAGGGTCTTCGTGGACCGGTGACCTGGACGCTGCCGCCGAGCAGGTAACGCCCGCCATGTCGCTGCCGCCCGAACATCGCCTGTCCACGATCACCAACTACCTGGTGCGGATGGATGCGCAATTGGCCGCGCCCAGGTTCCGAGGCTCGGATATCGTGACCACGCTGCGCGAGCAGACCGGCTTGCGGGCAGACCAACTGCCGAACCAGCTCGACCGGGTACGCTCGACGATCTTCACGCCATGGCCCGGTACGAGCTGGCGCTGAATGGCGTCGGCCGGATCCATCACGGCATCGGCCCGTACGGCGTCAGCGGCGAGCCCGAACCCCTTCATCCCGGAGAGTCGGTGCTCAGCGACCCGGCCAAAGGCTGAAGCACGTCGTGGTGCGGCGCCACACTCTGTCGATGCCGCACCACAAAGGAAGAGACGACGCGCTTCGCGAGCCTGTTCGTCTCTGCCGGCCTGGTGATCGCCGATGCCGCCGAGACCAAGCTGTGCGCCTGGCTGAGCGTGTCCGCCTTCGCCGGGCTGGTCGCCTACGCCGCCTTCGGATGGACCTGCATCGACCCGGTCGCTGGGTTCGTCATCGCCGCGTTCGCCGTCATGGAGGGCAAGGAAGCCTGGGAAGGCGAACTCGTGGAAGAGGACGACGATGATGACTGACCGGGCCGCCGTGGACGAACCCGCGCCGAGCCTGTGGCGGGCACCTGCGGTCGGTCCTGCTCGGGCCGGGGATCGTGACGATCGGAGTCCCGGCCCTTCTGCGGGCCTGGACGCCGGCGGGCCCGCTCGTCCCGTCGGCCTGTACGCCCTGATGAGAGCGCTCAGCTGACCTGGTCCGCTGTCGGACTCTTGGCGGGAATCCGAGCGGTACGCCCCGCATCACCCGGACGGTCATGCCAACACGGTGAGTGACCGGCCTGAGGGTAGGGGAACCAGCAGGAAGAATACTGGAGGCCGAGATGAACCGCTCGCTACTGGCGGGGATCGCGGCCGGATCGGCGCTGGCGGCGAGCGGGCTAACTGGCGTCGCCGTCGCGACCACCGCTGAGTCCTCAACGCAGCAGGCCATCCTATGGGAGCAGACCGCCTCTCCGATCGGACAGAGCATGCCGGCGCCAACCAGCCGGATGCCCAGAGTAAACGTCAGCGACGAGGCCGACTACCTGACCCACATGGTGGCCCACCACCAGGAAGCGGTGACTGCGGCCCGGCAGCTTCAACGCTCCAGCCGGGCCGAGATGCGTACCCTGGGCGCGTCGATCGTCAGGACGCAAAGCGCGGAAATCGCCAGGATGAAGGCATGGCTGGCCGAGTGGTATCCCGGGGGTCCACCGGCGAGCGACTACCGGCCGATAATGCGCGATCTGACCAAGCTGTCCGGTGATGCGCTGGATGAGACGTTCCTGCGGGACATGATCCCTCACCACATGATGGCCGTCATGATGTCCCAGCATCTGCTCATGCACGGGAGCGTTTCGCATGCCGAGGTCGCCGCCTTCGCCGACCGGGTGCGCGACGCCCAACATGCCGAGATGTTGCAGATGCAGCGGTACCTCGCCGGCTGGTTCGGCGGCTCGGGCATGTCCTGTCCGATGTGGGGCCACCCCTCCGGGGTGATGGGCTAGTGAAGACCTGCCCGCAGAACACGGGGCGTGTGGTGCCGGGGTGCGGTCACGGTCCAGCTCCTGCGGCATGGGGCGAAGGCTGTCGGCATCATGGCTAATCGCAGAGGCGAGGGCGGACACCGGTGGTTCGCGACGTTCTACGACACCATCATGCGGAACGCAGAGCGCGGCTGGCTAGGCGGCGTGCGCGACCAGCTGGTCGGCGAGCTGAGCGGGCAGATCCTGGAGATCGGCGCCGGCACGGGCGCGAACCTCGCCCATTACCGCACCGCCGAACGGGTGGTCGTCGCCGAACCGGACCCTGCCATGCGCCGACGCCTGGAGTTCCGCTTGAGCGAGGCAGGTCAGCAGGTCGGGGCTCCGGAAGCGGCCCCAGTGCAGGTTCGCGTGGGTCGCTCCGAACGGGTTGTACTGATAGCAGACGTGGTAGTGGCCGTCGTGGAAGACCAGCCCGTTGGGGTCGTTGATCCAGTTGGCGGGCGGGCGCAGGTGCACGACGGGATAGTGCGGATCGAGGGGTGCGGTGGACACACGCGTGCCTTTCGGTATGTCAGAGGGGGCCCGCCCAGCCGGCCCGAGGGTTAGCCGGCGGTGGCCTTCAGGTCCGGATGCGGAATCCTGCGCTCAGCTGTTGCTCGCGCCGTGAGCTGGGGCCAACACGGAGCATGAACTCGCCTGGTTCGACTACTCGGCGGTTGTCGGCTGTGACGAGTGAGCACTGCGAGGCAGGGATGCTGATGCCGACGTCCAGGCTTTCGCCGGCGGGGATCTCGACCTGCGTGAAAGCCTTCAGTTCCTGCTCGGCCCAAGTGACGCTGGTAGTCAGGTCGCTGACGTATGCCTGGACCGTTTCCAGGGCGGGACGGCTTCCGCTGTTGGCGAGTCGCACCATGGCGTGGACGGTGCCGTCGGCGGGGACGTCCTCGTCCTGCACGACAAGGTCGGAGTAGGTGACAGTGGTGTAGGTGAGGCCCTCGCCGAACGCGAACATGGGGTCCTGGGTGAGATCCGCGTAGCGGTGCCCGTGCTGGCCTCGCACCTGGTTGTAGAAGACGGGCTGCTGTCCGACATGGCGTGCGAAGGAGACCGAGAGTCGGCCGCTGGGTTCGATGAGTCCGAGGAGGAGTTCGGCGACGGCGCGGCCACCGCGCATACCCGGGTTGAACGCCTCGATGAGTGCTGCTGCGTTCAGTGCCGAGTCCGGGAGGGTGCTCGGCTTGGACTGGGCCAATACCACGATCATGGGCGTGCCGGTGGCGGCGACCGCGTCCAGCAGCGCGATCTGGCCTCCTTGGAGGTCGAGCGTGGCCGTCGAGCGCACTTCGCCCGTCAGGGCGATGGTGTCCCCCACGACCACGACGGCGTAGTCGGCGGCCTTTGCCGCGGCGGTGGCCTCCCGAAGCTGTGCCTGGTCGACCGGGGCGGGGGTGAAAACGGGCGGCTGCGGTTGGCGGTCCGGCCCGGTGGACCACTCGCTGTCCTGGTCGGGGCTTGCGATGTCGGCTCCGCGGGCGTGCGTGATGGTCCAGTCGGCGGGTGCGACGGCGCGAAGGCCGTCGAGCACCGTCTCCACCGACTCCCGTGGATGTCCTTCGGGCATCCACGGGACCTGGCCGGTGGCCCCCGCCCAGTCGCCGAGCATGGCTTCCGGGCTGTCGGCGTTGGGGCCGATGACCGCGATCGTGCGCGGCGTGATCTGGCCTGCTGCCCGGCCCGTTCCGCCCGAGATCAGCCCGCCTTCGAGGGGCAGGATGCCGTCGTTGCGCAGCAGCACCAGGGAACGACGGGCGGTCTCGAGGTTGAGGTCGGCGTGTTCACGGCAGCCGATCACCTGGGCTTGCCGCTCGGGGTCGGGGGGGCGGGGACCCTCGAAGAGCCCGAGTTCGAACTTCAGCCGCAGAACCCGCTCTACCGCGTCGTCGATCTGTTTCTCGTCGATCAGGCCGCGGGCGACCGCCTCCTGCGCGGCCTCGAAGAACGCCGGCGTGGCCATGATGAGATCGTTCCCGGCGTTGACTGCAACCGCCGCCGCCTCGACGTAGTCGGCGCAGACCCGCTGGTCGTAGACCATCCGGCCGACGTTGTCCCAGTCGGTCACCAGCGTGCCGGTGAAGCCCCACTCGCCCCTGAGCACATCGTTGAGCAGCCACTGATGCGCGGTGATGGGCACCCCGTCGATCGACTGGTAGCCGAGCATGAAGGCGCGGCAGCCGGCACGAGCCGCTTGCTCGAACGGGGGCAGGAACCACGAGCGCAGCTTGCGTGGGCTGAGATCGGCTTCGCTCGCGTCGCGCCCGCCCAGGGTTTCGGAGTAGCCCGCGAAGTGCTTGGCGTACGCCAGCACGGCTGCCGGGTCGTTGAGGCCCTCACCCTGATAGCCACGCACCATCGCCGCCCCGAGCTCACCGATCAGGAACGGGTCTTCGCCGAACGTCTCGTTGACCCGGCCCCAGCGCAGGTCCCGGGTGATGCACAGCACGGGGGAGAACGTCCCATGGATTCCGGTTGCCGCGATTTCGGTCGCGGCCGCACGGGCGACTCGTTGGAGCAAAGAGGGGTCCCAGGTGCAGGCCATGGCCAGCTGTGTCGGGAAGATGGTCGAGCCGGGCCAGAACGAGTGGCCGTGGATGCCGTCGTCGGCTGTCAGCAGCGGAATGCCGAGCCGTGTCTGCCGGGCCAGTTCCATGGCCTCCGGCATCCGCGCGGGATGCACATGCAGGACCGACCCGGCCAGCTTGGCCGACACGATGTCCACCAGGTCCCCGTGTTGTGCGTCGAGCATCAGCAACTGCCCAACCTTTTCCGGCAGGGTCATGCGGGACAGCAGGTCCTCGACCCTTGCTTCCACGGACGCTTCCGGATCCAGGTACGTGTCAGAGCTGACCGGCTGTCCCACTATGTTCTCCAAGTCATCAGTCGTCACAGGTCAGAGAGTTGGTTGCCGACGGCGGGTGGTCGCTCCCGTCGACGCGCTTCGTCGCAGGGACGCCGGCACCGCGGGGCGCTCGCGCGCCGTTCGCCCGCCGCCCCGGACGGGACCGGTGCCGCAAAGGGCGGCGGGCCGGGCGTCGGAGTGTCACTTCAGGCCAGTGGTGGCGATGCCGGCGACGAAGTGACGTTGGAAGAGAAGGAAGACGATCATTACCGGTAGCAGAACGACGACGGTGCCGGCGAGCAGGATGCCGAAGACGGTGAAGGACTGTCCGCTGCTGGCCAGAGCGAGCCCGACAGGCAGCGTGTACTGGTCCTCGTTCTGGGCCACCACCAGCGGCCACAGGAAGTTGTTCCAGGAGCCGAGGAAGGTGATGATCCCCAGGGTGGCGAGGGCCGGTCTGGTCAGCGGCAGGATGATCTGCCAGAAGATGGCCAGTTCGCGGCAGCCGTCGACGCGGGCCGCGTCGATGAGCTCGTCGGGCAGCGTGGAGATGAACTGCCGCATCAGGAACACCCCGAACGGGGCGGCCAGGAACGGCAGGATCAGCCCGAGCAGGGAGCCGGTCAGCTGCATGTTTGCCACCAGCACGTACAGCGGTACGAAGGTGACCAGGCCGGGGACCATGAGGGTCCCGATGACCAGGGTGAACACGGCGCGCTGTCCGCGGAACTCCAGCTTGGCCAGGGCGTATCCGAGCATCGAGCAGAAGACCAGATTGCCCGCGGTGACGGCGAGGGCCACGATCACGGAGTTGGCGAACATGCTCGTGAAGTCGAGCCTGCTGAACAGCTCGCCGTAGTTGGCGGTCGTGGGCGTCGTGGGTATCAGGACGGGCGGGACTCTGCGGATGTCGGCCTCGGGCTTGAAGGAGCCGGACAACATCCACAGGAACGGCGCGATCATCAGCAGCAGGGCACCCGCGAGCGGCACATACAGCCAGGGGTGGCCCCAGGTCTGCTGGATGCGTCGGCGCCTCAGGGCGCGGTCCGTTCCCGGCTGTGCCGGCCGAAGAGTGGCGAGGGTGCTCATGGGGCGTCAGTCCTTGTCTCGCAGCATCCGGAACTGCAGTACGGTCAGCGCGACGATGAGGACGAAGATGACGTAGCTGGCGGCCGACGCCATGTCGTAGTTGCCGTTGCCGAACTGGTTGTAGGCGTACAAGGTGGCCGACAGGGTGGAGTCCAGCGGCCCGCCGCCGGTCATCACGAACGGCTCGTCGAAGAACTGCAGGTAGCCGATGCCAGTGGTGACGGCGGTGATCAACAGGGCGGGGCGCAGCAGGGGGAAGGTGACGCGCCAGAAGCGCTGCCAGGTTCCGGCGCCGTCGAGTTCGGCCGCCTCCATCAGGGACTGGGGCACGGACTGCAACCCAGCCAGCATGATGATCATGACGGTGCCGAGGTTCCGCCACACGGCCATCACGATCATGACGGGCAGGGCGAAGCGGGTGTCCGCCAGCCACGCGGGCCCGTCGATCCCGAACCAGCCTAGGACGGCGTTCACCAGGCCCGCGCGCGGTTCCAGGAGCGTCTTCCAGACCACGGCGATGGCCACGATGCTGGTGATCACCGGGAGGTAGAAGCCGATCCGGAAGACGGCCCGGAAGCGGTGGATGCCCCTGTTGAGAGCGACCGCCGCGGCGAGCCCGGCGGCCAGCGTCAGGGGCAGGGCCACCAGGACGAACACGGCGGTGTTACGCAGGGCTGTGAAGAACTGATCGTCCTGGAAGAGCCGTAGGTAATTGTCAAAGCCGATGAACGCCACGTTCAGGGGTGTGCGCAGGTCGGCGCTCTTGGTGTCGGTCAGGCTCATCAGCACCGACCAGACCACCGGCAGCAGCATGAAGGCCGCGAACAACGCGAGGAAGGGCGTGGCGAGGATCCAGGCGGCCCGGGCCTGCCTGCCGTGTGCCGTGCCCCGGAGCGCGAAGCGCCGGCGATCGGCACTCCCATCCGGCCGTGAGGTGCTCTGCTCCTGGCTGTCGCCCCGCTCGGGGAGCGTTTTCGTGGACATGGATGTCATCCGTCCGTACGAGGGCTGCTCACGCGGCGGCGCTCAGCGGCCGGTGCCGATGCTGGTGGCCTTGGACTGCAGCGCCTGCTGGACCTGGGCGACGGTGGCCTTGCCGAGGGTCAGCTTCTCCAGTTCGGAGTCGATGGCGTCGGCGATCTGCTGCCAGCTCGTGATGGCGGGCGGCGCCTTGCTGACCTCGAGCTGCTCGGCGAACGCCTTCATGTTCTCGTCCTCGCTCAGATTCCCCTCCGACCACGCTTGGGGCGAAGGGGGCAGGCTGCCGGTGGCCTTGGCATAGGCCGCGAGGTTGGCGGGCTCGGTCAAGAACCGGGCGAACTTCCATGCCCCGTCGGAGTTCTTGGCGTCCTTGAACACCGCCAGGTCGCTGCCGCCGGCGAACCCTGCGGGCTGCTTGGTGTACGGCACCGGTATGGTCTTCCACTTGCCGTTCAGCTCTGGCGCGTCCTTACGGAAGCTGCCGCCGGCCCAGGCGGCCTCCTGGTAGGTGGCGATGAGCCCGTCCCGGAAAGCCTGCACGTTGTCCGCCCTGTCGGTGGGCGCCATGCCCTGCTTGGGGACGCTTGCGTAGTACTCCAGCGCCTTGGCGACTTCTGGCGAGTCGAAGGTGAACTTCCCGGTCTTGGCGTCGTAGATGTCACCGCCCTGCTGCCAGACCATCGGCAGCCAGAAAATCCAGGAGTTGAAGCCCATCACCAGACCGGTGGCATGGCGCAGCTTGGGGTTCTGCTTGCCCGCGGTGGCCTGGATGGCCTTGAGGTCCTTCAGGTATCCGTCCCGGTCGCCGGCCAGGGCGCCCTTGATGCCGGCCTTCGTGGTGATGTCGGTCCGGTAGTAGACAACCGAGGTGTCGGCGATGAACGGCACACCGTAGGAGGTGTCCTTGTACTTGGTGGTGTCCCACTGGCCGGGGTAGAAGTCCGACGACTTGATCGACGTCGGGGTGGCCTGGAAGGCGTTCATGGCGGCCATCTCGGCCATCCAGGTGGTGCCGACCAGGGACATGTCCGGTGTGTTGCCGCCGGCGATCGCGGTGGTCAACTTGTCGTGGGCGGCGTCCCAGGGCGCCGCCGTGATCTGGACGTCGACGCCGGGGTTCTGCTGTTCGAACTTCTTGGCCAGGCTCTCGAGGTCCTTGTCGGTGTCGCCCATGGACCACATGACGACCGTGCCCGTGGCCTTGCCGCTGCCGATCTGCGCGGCTGCGTCCTTGCCTGGCCCGGAGCCGGCGCTCCGGCCGCAGCCGGTGGCCATCAGGGCTGCCGTGACGGTGACGCACATGATCTGGACGGTTCTGACGGTGTGACGGGTAGTGGTGCGCATTGTGCGGCTCCTTGCCGTTGAGCGATGCGGGCGCGGGGGGCAGCGAAGGGGGAGCGGGCGGGCGCTCGGATAGGTCGGCCCACGAGTGGAGACCGTCTGCGGTGACAGCGGCATCGACGGTCAGCCGCAGGTCGCGGCTGGAGCGTCCGACGCGGAGCTGGTAGCGGCCGGGCGGGGGTATGCCAGGCATACCGTTCGGTGTCCCAGATCGGGAACGTGCAGGTGGAAACGTGCACCTCTGCGTCACGTGTGAACGCAGGGGAAGCGGCTATGGGTTGCGTGGAAGGCGAGGCGAAGAGGTTCGCCGAAGTCTCAAGGAGACAGGTGCGGTGTGCCACTCATCGGCAACACACCGCCCCTACTGCGAGGCGCCGACACCTTGCGTATCGCGGTGACGTCGCGTCAGTTCGAGCTCGGCTTCAAGGTCGAGCCGCGAACCACGAGGTTGGTGGGAATGATGCACGAGGGGGCGGCCTCCGGCGATCGGCGCACGTGGTCGAGCAGCAGACGCGCCGCCGCCGCACCCATCTCCCGCATCGGCTGGCGGATGGTGGTCAGTGCCGGATAGGTGTACGACGCCAGCTCGATGTCATCGAACCCCACCACGGCGACGTCCTGCGGAATCCGAAGGCCGGCCTCATGCAAGGCCGCGAGCACGCCGGCCGAAGTGGGGTCGTTGTGCCCGAAGACCGCGTCGAATTCCACGCCGTCCGCGAGAGCTTGCGCGACCGCGCTCCGACCGCTGTCGAAGAGGAAATCGCCGTAGATGATGCTGCGTTGGTCGAGCTCGATCCCGGCCTGCGCATAGACGTCGACGAAGCCGCCCAGCCGTTCCCGAGTACAGCCGTACGCCTCGGGACCGGTCACCACTAGAGGGCGACGGCGGCCGATGTCCAGCAGGTGGCGCGCCGCCTGTGCACCCCCCTCCCGGTTGGTGGTGGCCACGTAGGGGAATCCCGGCCGGTGGAAGCGGTCGTCGATCAGTACCATCGGCAGCCCCGCTTCGTGCAGTTCAGTGATGTAGCCCAGGGCCCCCTCGGGCTCTATCACCAGCAGACCGTCGAACGACTTGGCAGCGACCTGCAGGCCCAGCCTGCGCAGTGACTCCTCACCGCGGTTCCAGGTCAGCATGCGCAGTCCGAAGCCCTCGGTCTCCAGCGTTTCGACGACCGCCTGCACGATGCCGGCCCAGGCCCAGGCCATATCAGGGACCAGCATGCCGATCATCTGTGTCGTGCCGCGTGCTAGCCCCACTGCCCCGGCGCTCGGCACATAGCCGAGCTCCGAGATCGCCTTGCGGACCTTCACGACGGTGTTCTCGTTGATCTCGCCCTTGCCGTTCAGCACCCGCGAGACCGTCGTCTTGCTGACCCCGGCCCGCGCGGCCACGTCGGCGATGGTGATTCCCATGTCACCTCCCCTCCCTCCCTGCAGAGGCGGAAGACGTCCTCCCGCACCGGAGGGCCTATCGTACAGAAACTCGTGGAACCGGTACCGGAAGCGGTCACGGAAGCGGTCCCGGAACCGGTTTCGGCACCGGCTCTCGAAGTGAAGCACGCAAAGGCTCGACCGGTCAACACGCCGGAAACAATTCGTTAACTGACCGATCTCAGTCTCGATGACGTCGCGGAAGCCTGCCGGTCGCCACCCAAGTCGCCGCCCTGACCTGCTCGTTTGTCGGCCCCAACCCGACATGGCAGGACCATGTGGTGCAGTTCGCGACCGCCGGCGAGCCTGACGGCCTGTCGGCCCGCACCGGAGCAATCGCGCCCGAACCATTGACACACTGGCCGGATTGCGATTCATAATCGGGCACTCGATGTCAACGATGACATATGTCAACGATGACACCCCCGGTCGCCGGCGTGGACGTCGGCGCCGGCCTGGGCGTCACTTTTCGGTCCGTCCGCGCCAGGGCCCGCAGTCACCGCTGCACGGACGGTCGCGGGACAAGGAGACACCATGAGCTCTGTACGCGTATCCCGGCATGCCCGCATGCGGTTGCTGGCGGCGACGGTCTGCGCCCTGTCCGCCGCCCCACTCGCCCCCCAGGCCGCCGCGGCCGACACCCCGCCATACACCGAGACCTACAGACCCCAGTTCCACTTCACTCCGGAGAAGAACTGGATGAACGACCCCAACGGCCTCGTCTACTACAAGGGCGAGTACCACCTCTTCTACCAGTACAACCCGAACGGCAACTCCTGGGGCGACATGTCCTGGGGGCATGCCGTGAGCAAGGATCTCGTGCACTGGGAGGAGTTGCCACTCGCCCTGTCGCACGACGACGAGGAGATGGTGTTCTCCGGCAGCGCGGTCGTCGACTGGAACAACACCACCGGATTCGGCACCGAGAAGAACCCGCCCATGGTGGCGATCTACACCAGCGCCTACAAGAACGGCGGCAAGCAGGCGCAGTCGCTCGCCTACAGCACCGACCGCGGCCGCACCTGGACCAAGTACCAGGGAAATCCCGTCATCGACATCGGCTCCACCAACTTCCGCGACCCCAAGGTCCAGTGGTACGCGCCGACCAAGAGCTGGCTGATGACGGTGTCACTGTCCGCCGAGCACAAGGTGCGGTTCTACTCGTCCAAGAACCTCAAGGACTGGGAGTTGCTCAGCGAGTTCGGGCCGGCCGGCGCGACGGGCGGCGTGTGGGAGTGCCCTGACCTGTTCCCCCTCGCCGTCGACGGGGACAAGAACAACATCAAGTGGGTCCTGGTCGTCAACATCAACCCTGGGGGCATCGCGGGCGGTTCGGGCGCCCAGTACTTCATCGGCGACTTCGATGGCAAGAAATTCACTGCCGAGGACAAGGGCACCTACACACCGCCCACCGGCACGGCGATGCAGGACTTCGAGGGCGCCGACTTCGGTACGTGGACGACCAGCGGCGCCGCGTTCGGCCAGGGACCGGCAACCGGGGCCGTGGACGGTCAGGGAACCGTCACGGGCTTCGACGGCAAGGGCCTCGCCAACAGCTTCCACGGCGGTGACGGGACCACCGGCACCCTCACCTCGCCCGAATTCACCGTGGAGAGCCCCTACTTGAACTTCAAGATCGGTGGGGGCCGGCACCCGCACGAGGCCGGGACCGTCCTCGAGGAGCCTCCGCCCGAGGGGACGGTCCTCGCCGACTTCGAAGGCGGAACGTACGGCAACTGGACGAAGACCGGGGACGCCTTCGGCACCGCACCGGCCACGGGCACCTTCCCCGGCCAGGGACAGGTCTCCGGATACCTGGGCAGCGGCCTGGTCAACACCTTCCTGAACGGCGACTCCACCACCGGCACTCTCACCTCGCCCGAGTTCACCATCGACAAGAAGCACATCAACTTCCTCATCGGCGGCGGCCACCACCCGGCCGGTTCCGACAACCCCACCGCCGTCGAGCTCCTCGTGGACGGCCAGGTCGTCCGCAGCGCCACCGGAAAGGATGCCGAAGCACTCAACTGGGTCTCCTGGGACGTCGCTGAACTCGCCGGCAAGAAGGCGCAGATAAAGATCGTCGACGAAAACACCGGCGGCTGGGGCCACCTCAATGTCGACCACATCGTGCTCTCCGACACCCAGGCCCAGCCCATCTCCCAGGAGACGTCCGTCAACCTGATCGTCGATGGCAAGGTCGCCCGCAGCGCCACCGGCTCTGACAGCGAGACGATGGACTGGGCTTCGTTCGACATGCGTCCCTACATCGGCAAGAAGGCGCAGATCCAGGTCGTCGACATGAACACCGCCGGCTGGGGCCACGTCCTGGCCGACCAGTTCACCGCCGCTGACAAGCCCGCCCTCTCCGTCGTGCAGCGCGCTGACTGGGCCGACTACGGCAAGGACTACTACGCGGCGGTGTCCTGGGAGAACGCGCCGGGCGGCAAGCGGTACATGATCGGTTGGATGAACAACTGGGACTACGGCCTCTCTGTCCCCACCTCGCCCTGGCGCGGCGCGCAGAGCGTTCCCCGGGAGATGGCCCTGCGCACCGTCGACGGCCGGATCCGGCTGACCAGCAAGCCGGTCAACAGCCTGGAGTCCCTCCGGGAGAAGGGCCCGGCGACGGCGTCCGACGTCACCGTCAAGAGCACCTCCAAGCCTCTGATCGGCCGTGCGGTACAGGGCAAGGCACTCGACATCGAGGCGACCTTCTCCCTCAAGGACGCCGAACGCTTCGGCCTGAAGGTGCGCACCGGCGCCAACGGCGAGGAGACCGTCATCGGCTACGACACCACGACACAGGAGCTGTACGTCGACCGCACCCGCTCCGGCGCCGTGGACTTCAACAGCACCTTCCCCGGCGTCCAGACCGCGCCCCTGAAGGCTGAGAACGGCCAGGTCAAGCTGCGGATCCTCATCGACTGGTCGTCCGTCGAGGTCTTCGGTGGCAGCGGCGAGGCCGTGATCACCGACCAGATCTTCCCCGACCCCTCCAGCGCCGGCGTCGACGTCTTCGCCGAAGGCGGCACCGCCACCCTCGACCACATGCAGGCGTGGCAGCTGAAGTCCATCTGGCCGTGACCTGCCTCGAGTCCGCGCGCCGGACAGCCAGGAGCGGCTTCCGGCGCGCGGCTCTCGGCGAGGCAGGCGCCGCCGCCATCGCGAACGGCGGTGGCGGCGTGCTCCTGACCAGTGGTGAAGCCGACCAGGTCGGCGGGAACGTCGCGGGCGCGGGGAACGTCATCTCGGGCAATGACGGGCGGGACCTCCAGCTCGACAGCTCCGCGTCCGCCAGCACCGACCACTGCGAGAGCGGCGCCACCCATCCTCCTTCGCCGTACCGTCAACCAAGGAGCACCTGTTCAGGTGGTGGAGGATGCGGATCCCGTCACGTACCGGTAACAACTGTTGACGTGACCGATACGTGGACGTACGGTTCCGTCAATCGATTAACGTCAATCGATTAACGAGGAGCCATGGCAGCCACCCTGAAGGACGTCGCCCTCCGGGCCGAGGTGTCGGTCGCGGCCGCGTCGCTCGTCCTGTCCGGCAAAGCCGAAGGCCGGGTCGCCGAGGCGACCGCCGAGCGCGTCCGGACCGCGGCGGCGGAGCTGGGCTACCGCGGCAACCGCGCCGCCCGCAGTCTGCGCCGGCAGTCGGCTCCGCTGCTGGGACTGCTGAGCCTGGGCGTGGCCACTCTGCCCTACGCCGGGGCGATGCTCGAAGCCGCGCAGTCAGCCGCGCGCGAGCACGACTACGACCTGCTGTTCATCGAGGTCGGCACCCCGGACGACGTCGGCACCCCGGACGCCATTGCCGAGAACCTGCTCCTGCTGGAGGAGCACCAAGTGGCGGGCATCCTGATCGCCTCCTACTTCCACCGGGAGCTGGTCTTGCCGGCGCAGTTGCCCGCGCCCACCGTTCTCGTCGACGCGCTGTGCCCGGACCGCGACATCGACTGGGTGGTGCCCGACGAGTACGACGGCGAGACCGAGCTACTGGAGGAGCTCGCCCGCGCCGGCCACCACCACGTCGGCTGGATCTGTGAGACCCCGACGTATCCCGCGACCAGGCTGCGGACCAAGGCGTTCGAGGACGTCGCCGCGCGTCACGGATGGGACGACGACCCGCGGCGCGTCGTCCTGACCGAGCACGCCGACGCCGCGGACGGCTACGCGGCCATGTTGCGGCTGCTCGAGCAGTTCCCGAAGGTGACGGCGGTCGCCGCCTTCACCGATCGCATGGCCATGGGCGTCTACATGGCCTGTTTCGAGCGGGGCATCCGCATACCCCAGGACATGTCGATCGTCGGATTCGACGACCAGGTCCTGGTGTCGGAAGCGCTCCGTCCCGGACTCACCACCGTGGCACTGCCCCATCGGAAGATGGGCAAGTGGGCGGTGGGCCGACTCATCGAGCGCATCGAGTCGGCGGAGGATCTGGCGGTCAGCCAGGTCCACATCAATGGCGGCCTCGTCGTCCGAGACTCGGTCGCCGCTCCGCGCACTGGTCGGATCAGGGCCAGTACGCGGAGGTGAGCAATACCCACGCAACGGCGTAGCCGTTGCCTCGCTTGGAGGGCATCATGTCAATACTAGCCCGGAGCCTCCCCGTGGCCGCCCTGGGCGTCGCCGGTGCGCTGGCGCTCGCCGCCTGCGGTGGCGGCGGGACGAGCGCGGGGCCGGCCGGTTCCGCCCCGGCCGCTTCCGGTGGCAAAACCAAGGTCACCATGTGGACGCACAACGCCGGCAACGAGGTCGAGCTCAAGCTGGTCCAGCAGGTCACCAACGACTACAACGCCTCGCAGGACAAGTACGAGATCACCGTCCAGGCGTTCCCGCAGGAGTCCTACAACGACGCCATCGTGTCGGCCGCGGCGTCCAAGAGCCTGCCGTGCCTCCTCGACGTCGACGCTCCCATCATGCCGAGCTGGGCGTACGCCAACTACCTGCAGCCTCTGACCCTCGACGCCAAGCTCACCGACCCGCTGCTGCCGGGAGTCAAGGGCGTCTACAACGACAAGCTGCACTCGGTCGGCTTCTACGACGCCGCTCTCGGCATCGTGACGCGCAAGTCGATCCTGGAGGACAACGACATCCGGATCCCGACCGTCGACCAGACGTGGACCATGGAGGAGTTCGACGCCGCCCTCACCAAGCTCAAGGCGTCGGGCAAGTACGACTACCCCCTGGACGTCGGCAGCGGCTGGACCGGTGAGTGGTCCCCCTACGCCTACTCCCCGTTCCTGCAGTCCTTCGGCGGTGACCTCATCAACCGCACCGACTTCTCCACCGCCGAGGGTGTGCTGAACGGTCCCCAGGCGGTCAAGTGGGGCGAGTGGTTCCAGGGCCTGTTCAAGAACAAGCTGGCCAATCCCAAGGAGTCCGAAGACCGTACGGACTTCCTGCAGGGCAAGGTAGCGATGCAGTGGAACGGCTCCTGGGCCGTCGGCGACGCGGTGAAGAAGTTCGGCGACGACATCCTCATCCTGCCGCCGCCCAACCTGGGTAAGCAGCCCTACATCGGCGCCGGTTCATGGCAGTGGGGGATGTCCGCGACCTGCCAGACCCCCGAGGCGGTCAACGGCTGGATCAGCTTCGGGCTGCAGGACAAGTACCTGTCGGCCTTCAGCGAGCAGCTCGGCAACCTGCCCGCCTCCGCCAGTGCGCAGGCGCTGGGCAAGAAGTTCAAGGAAGGCACCAAGGAGAGCACCTACATCGAGCTCGCCCGCAAGTACGCGCTCATCCGCCCGCCGACACCCGCCTACCCGTTCATCGCCAAGACCTTCGAGAAGGCGGCGGCCGACATCATCGCCGGCGCCAACGTGCAAGACGCGCTGAACACCGCCGTCGACGCCATCGACAAGAACCTGGCCGAGAACAACAACTACCAGTGATCGGCCCCGGTCTGGGGTGTGCCGCCACCCACCCCGGACCCGCCCCCCACTTGTGAGGTCCACGTGTCCCTGACGCATGCCCGCGGCAGACCCAAGCGATCCGTCACCTACATGCGGGACCGGCCCAGCCGATGGCCCAGGCGGCCCGCCGACCGCCACAAGGCCGAGGCCAGGACGGGACGGCTCTTCACCGCCCCGGCGATGTCCCTACTGCTGATCTTCCTCATCATCCCGATAGCCCTGGCCCTCAGCCTCGGCTTCACCGACGCCAAGCTCTCCTCGCCGCAACCCACCCGCTGGGTCGGCCTGTCCAACTTCGAAGACCTCCTGAGCCTCAAGCAGCTCACCCTCGACGATGCCCGCGTCCGCGAGCTCGCCGGACCCGACGGCACCGTCCGCACCGCCCTGCGCAGCCTGACCAAGAACGGCAGCGGCACCCCGTACGAAGGCATGTCGGTGCTGTCGGACTCCGTCGCCGCCGACGGCAAGAGCGGCAGCTTCTGGCTCGCCGGTGACCCGCTGTTCTGGAAGTCGCTGCGCAACACCGCCGTGTTCGCCCTCGTCGTCGTCCCCGTCCAAGGAGGGCTGGGCCTGCTGCTGGCGCTGCTGGTCAACAGCAGATTCCGGGGACGGGTGTTCTTCCGTACGGTGTTCTTCCTGCCCGTCGTGATGTCGATGGTCGTGGTGTCGATCCTGTGGGCTTTCCTGTACGAGAAGGACGGACTGGTCAACAACGCGATCAAGGCGGTCTACCCGTCCTGGGACCCGATCGCCTTCCTCGCCGAACCGTCCACCGCGCTTCCCGCCATCATCGTCATGTCGATCTGGCAGGCCGTCGGCTTCCACATGATCATCTGGCTGGCGGGGCTGCAGACCATTCCGGCCGAGCTGTACGAGGCCGCCAAGATGGACGGTGCGGGCCCCTGGCGTACCTTCACCGCCGTCACCTGGCCGGGGCTGCGGCACACCTTCGTGTTCGTCCTGGTCACCATCACCATCGCCGCGCTCGGGCTCTTCACGCAGATCAACGTCATGACCAAGGGCGGGCCGCTGGACTCCACCTCCACGCTCGTCTACCAGGCCTTCGCCGAGGGCTACGGCAAGCAGCGCATCGGCTACGCCTCCGCCATCTCCTTCGTGTTCTTCGTGCTCGTGCTGTGCGTCGCGCTCATCCAGCGTCGGCTGACCAGGGAGAAGGACGCATGACCGCCACCGTCAAGGCCCGCCGGACCATCGCCCGCACCGCCTTCTACACCGCCGGCGCGCTGCTCTCATTCGCCTTCCTGCTGCCCATGATGTTCATGATCGTGTCCAGCTTCAAAGGCAAGCTGCAGATCTTCGAAGACCTCGAATCCGTCCGGGCGTTCCTGCCGGTGGGCGACGTCGGCCCCGACAACTATCAAGGTCTGTTCAGCCGGGTCCCGCTCGCCCGCTTCTACGCCAACTCCCTGCTCGTCTCGTTCCTCGTCGTCGGGCTCGGGCTCGTGATCAACAGCTTGGCCGCCTTCGGCATCGCCCGGATGCGCTGGCGCGGGCAGGGCATCGTCATGGGGGTGCTCATCGCGACCCTCATCGTGCCGTTCGAGACGCTCGCGCTCCCGCTGCTGTACTGGGTGAACAATCTGCCCTATCTCTCCTTCGCCGCCGGGACGCCCGAGCTGACCACCGGCTGGATCAACACCTACGCCGTGCAGATCGTCCCGTTCATCGCCAACGCGTTCTCGATCTTCCTGTTCGTGCAGTTCTTCAAGTCCATCCCGCGCCAGCTCGACGAGGCCGCCTTCATCGACGGTGCCGGTTTCCTGACCGTCTACCGGCGCATCGTCGTCCCGCTGAGCGGACCGGCCTTCGCCACCAGCGCCATCCTCACCTTCCTGCCCATCTGGAACTCCTACCTGTGGCCGACGATGGTCGTCCAGGAGGAGGGCCTGCGGCCGCTCCCCGTCGGCCTGGACTACTTCTTCCAGTCCAACACCGCCGAGGGCGTGCCCTGGGGCCAGATCATGGGCTACACCACCCTGATCACCCTGCCGATCATGGTGCTCTTCGTCATCTTCCAACGCAGTTTCGTGGCCAGCGTGGCCAACAGCGGAATCAAGGGGTAATCAATGTTGCGACTGGCGGACAGCTGGATCTGGGACTCGTGGTACGCCTACGACGGTGGGCTCCACCACGCGTTCTACCTCCGGGCCTCGCGCGGCCTCGGGGATCCCGACCGCCGTCACCGCCACCCGAGCGTCGGCCACGCCGTGTCCGCCGACCTTCGGGACTGGACGGTCCTCCCCGACGCCCTGGCGGTCTCGGACTTCCCGGCGTTCGACGACTGGACCACCTGGACCGGCAGCGTCGTGCGCGACGACGCCGGGCGATGGTGGATGTTCTACACCGGCACTACCCGGCAGGACGGCGGCGACATCCAGCGCGTCGGCATCGTCACCTCCACGGACCTCCTCGTCTGGCACAAACACTCGCCACACACCGTCCTGGAAGCCGACCCCCGCTGGTACGAGAAGCACGGCCAGTCCGCCTGGCCCGAAGAAGCCTGGCGGGACCCATTCGTCTTCCAGGGCGAGGACGGCCAATGGCACATGTACGTCACCGCCCGCGCCGGCCACGGCGATTGGCGAAGCCGTGGTGTCGTCGGGCACTGCACGTCCACCGATCTGGAGCAGTGGCACGTCCAGCGGCCGCTGACCGAGCCCGGCGCCGGGTTCGGCCACATCGAGGTCGTCCAGGCCGAAGTCGTCGACGGCACTCCCACGCTGATCTTCTCGTGTGCGCACGCCCAACTCGACGACGACGCTCTCCGTCGTTACGGCACCGGGGGCATCTTCAGCGTCACCGGGCCCAGCCTCCACGGCCCCTTCGACATCTCCACCGCCCGGCTGTTCCCCGACACCTCGCTGTACGCCGGTCGCCTGGTCCGGCATGACGGCCGGTGGCACCTGATGGCCTTTCGCGACCTCGTCGACGGCTGCTTCGTCGGCGAGCTCGCCGACCCGGTCCCCGTCACCAGTACGCCGGATGTGGGCCTGATGCCCGCCGTCGACCGCAGCGCGGCCCACCAGTAGGCCTTCCACCGCTCCCGCGCAGACCGGCCGGGCTGTGCCTTGGATCGTTTGGTGACGTGATTTTGGGATTGCTATTCGTCGTGGTGCGTGGAGAGGAGGGTTGGTCGGCGTACGCGAAGGGCCGTTGGTCTCTTGCTTCGGCTCTCACCGAGTAAGAGACCAGAAGAGGCCAACCAGTTTCGTTGTTCCTCGCGGGCCTGCCCGCCGATGGGAGTCCTGCGGCGGAGGGCGTCCGCGACGCCGGTCCCATTCATGCGCCCGGCGATGGCCACTGCTGCAGCCGTCTGGAGCTTGATCACGGCCAATACGCGGCCAAGTTTAGGTGCTCAGGGGAGAATGCCCGCTAGCTTGCGTTCCCCGCCTGCCTGTTCACCCACGCCACGATGTCACTGAGTCGAGTGCTGACCAACAACATCCCTTCGGCGCTATAGCCGAGCACTACCCCTGAGATCGGCACACCGAGTCGCGGAAGATCGGCGAACGTGTCGATGGCGTGATCCGAGACGACGGCACGTTCGGCGTGGGCAAACGTATGGATCGGTTCGTCCACCTCTACACCGATGCCAAATCTGTGATGGCAGAGCACTCGTCCCTTTACGAGCGAGTCGATCTCGACAAGGCCGGACTGCACGGTGAAGCGGCCGGTTTCGGGATCGTGCATATCCCAGATCTCCACAGCGTCATCATCGCGGGTCTGGCTGATGGCGCCAAGCAAAGAGGCCGGTTGGGGAATCAGGAACTGCCGGGAGATCAGGAACCGGCGGTGGGGGCGGGGAGGCAGGTCGGAGCCGCTAGTACTCGATCACTTCGGGCTGATCCGCGATCGAGCCGATCACTGGATATTTCGCCGATATGATCACCGCGATGACCGTCAGGACGATCGCGACCAGCACGTCCGCAGCGAGTGCTCTGCGAGACGGCCTTGGGGGTCTGTCGCCACTCAGCCCCGGCGTGTCCCGGACGCCGCGCCGGTCCGGGTAGTCCTCGTCCAGCCGGCTGTCCAGGTCGAGCACATGCCGCCACCACAGCGGTCGTTCACCGGTTTCCACCGGCACATTGTCACGCCTGCCTGTCCGTCCCGCATCGGCCGTTGTGACGGGGCTCACGTTCTTAGGGAGTACATCGCAGGGATAACCTCGCGGCCCTTCGTTCTCAGGAGGTACGCGATCTCGGTATGACGGCCGACGCGCACCGGCAAGGGCAGTGCCTAGTTTCGTTCCTGCCGGCACGCCGCTCTGGAGCCGCGACCTCGACCTCGACCTCGACGAAGCATCGAGGCGCTGTTCATGACCACGTTTCGGACCACCTCTCAGGAGGACATAGCGTGACCTCTGTCCTAGAAGCCCAGGGACTGGGCAGGAAGTACGGCAAGCGCTGGGCGCTGCGCGAGTGCACCATCGACATCCCGGCGGGCCACGTCGT
>NZ_JBQQBR010000050.1:0-89116 GCF_052245935.1 Nonomuraea sp. 3N208
CCACGATGGTCCAGGCCGCCCGCATCGACGACCTGCTGACCGGCCACTCCAACGTCATGGACTGCTACGACCCGGGCAAGACCGTGGGCCTGGTGCTGGACGAGTGGGGCACCTGGTGGAACGTCGAACCGGGCACCAACCCCGGCTTCCTCTACCAGCAGAACACCCTGCGGGACGCGCTGGTGGCCGGCCTGCACTTCGACATCTTCCACCGCCACGCCGACCGCCTCGTCATGGCCAACATCGCCCAGACGGTGAACGTGCTCCAAGCCATGATCCTCACCGACCCCGATTCCGGGGCGCTCGTGCTCACGCCCACCTACCACGTGTTCGAGATGAACAAGGGACACCAGGACGCGGCCTCGCTACGGGTCGACCTCCCCACGGGCGTGCCCAACCGTGAAACGCTGAAGACGGTCTCGATCTCGGCGAGCCGCAAGGACGGACGGGTGCTCGTGTCGATGTCCAACCTGGACGCGGCCGAGGCCGTGGACGTCGAGCTCGACCTGCGCGGCGGCACCGTGGCCGACGTCCGCGCACGGATCCTCACCGCCGAGAAGCTCCAGACCCACAACACCCCCGAGACGCCCGAAGCCGTCGCCCCCCGCACCCACGAGCAGGTCACCGCCACCGCTACCGGGCTGCGGGTGCACCTGCCCGCCCACTCCTTCGTCACCGTGGAAGCCCGCCTCGTATGACGGTCGCCCGGGCCGCCGCACGCACCGCGATAAGCTCAGCGGGATGGCGGCGGCCCGCCTGGAGCCGACCGGCAGGACAGAACGTGGGGCTCGCATGGTGACCATGAGCGACGTCGCCCGGCTCGCCGGGGTGTCGAAGATGACGGTCTCCAACGTGGTCAACAACCGCGCCGGGGTCAGCGACCCGGTCCGCCGGCGTGTGCTGGAGGCCATCAGGCAGTCCGGCTACCGCGTCAACGTCTCCGCCCGGACCCTCAAGTCCGGGCGGACCGGCATCATCGGCCTGGCCGTGCCGGAGGTCGACAGCCCGTACTTCGGCCTGCTCGCCGCCCACGTGATCGCCCAGGCCGCGCAGCGGGGCTTCCACGTGGCGATCGAGCAGACGGGCGCGGCCGCGGCCGGGGAGATCGACGCGATCGCCCATTCGCACACGCTGCACTTCGACGGCCTGATCCTCAGCGCGGTCGAGCTGGACCGCGCGGATCCGCGGTTGTCCGGCGCCGACTACCCCATCGTGATGCTCGGCGAGCAGGACTTCGGCGGCCGTTTCGACCACGTCGCCATGCCCAACGAAGAAGGCACGAAAGCGGCCACCGCGCACCTGATCGACCGCGGTTGCCGCACCATCGCGATCGTCACCGGCAACGCCCTCGAGGGCGTGAACGTGGTGACCCGCCGCTACCAGGGCTACCGCGCCGCCCTCGCCGAGCGGGGACTCGAGCCCGATCCCGCGCTGCTCCTCACCGTCGAGGCGATGACCATGGAGGCGGGTCGCGCCGCGGGCCACCGTCTGGCCGACTCCGGCCGCGAGGTGGACGGCGTGGTCGCGGTGACCGACACCGTCGCCCAGGGAGTGCTCCGCGGCCTCGCCGACCGGGGTCTGCGGGTCCCGGACGACGTCCGGCTCATCGGCTTCGACGACATCCCCGAGGCGGAGTTCATGGTCCCCTCGCTGTCCACGGTGGCGCCGGATCACCGGTGGATGGCCGCGAAGGCCGTCGAGCTGCTGACCGGACGCATCCAGGCTCCCGCACGTGAGGCCGGCGAGTACACCGCCCCCTTCGAGCTCATGGTCCGAGAATCCTCCACCTGAGCGTTTGTCTACGCTAAAGTGTCGTGTCATCACGAATCTGTAGCAGGTTGTGAGGAGCGTCCGCTGAGCGACACACTGAGGATCGAGGACGGGCCGGATCGCGTGCTGGTCCGGCTGGACCGCCCGCACGTGCGTAACGCGATCGACGCGGCGATGGTGGCCGACCTGCACGAGGTGTGCGCCGAGCTGGAGCGCCGGCCCCGGGTCCTGGTGATCACCGGGACCGACGGCGTGTTCGCCGCCGGCGCCGACATCCGGGAGCTGCGCGAGCGCCGCCGCGAGGACGCCCTCGCCGGCATCAACAGCGGCCTGTTCGACCGGATCGCCCGGCTGCCGCTGCCCACGATCGCCGCGATCGACGGACCTGCCCTGGGCGGCGGCGCCGAGCTGGCCTACGCCTGCGACTTCCGCGTCGCGACCCCGCGGGCCCGGTTCGGCAATCCCGAGGCCGGGCTCGGCATCATGGCCGCCGCGGGTGCGTGCTGGCGGCTGCGCGAGCTGGTCGGCGAGCCGCTCGCCAAGGAGATCCTGCTGGCGGGGAGGGTGGTGTCCGCCGAGGAGGCGCTGGCCGTCCGGCTGGTGAACGAGCTGGTCCCCGAGGACGAGCTGCTCGCCGCGGCGGACCGGCTGGCCGCCCGCATCGCCAAGAACGCGCCGCTGGCGCTGCGCCTGACCAAGCTCGCCCTCGCCGCGCCGCCCGGCGCGCATCCGCGTTTCGACGACGTGGCGCAGGCCGTGTTGTTCGAGACGGAGGACAAGCACGCACGGATGACCGCGTTCCTGGAGCGGCGCCGCTAGGGGTCGAGCCTGCGTAGCTCGTGCCGGTAGCGCTTGGCGTTGCCGCGATACTCCTCCACGCCGTAGTCGATCCACTCGCTCTGCGCGGTGCCGTCCAGCGGCCTGGGGCGGGCGGGCACGCCGAGCGCCATGTGACCGGCCGGAATCTCCAGTCCTTCCGGTACGAGCGCCTGCGCGCCGACCACCGACCCGGCGCGTACCACGGCCCGGTTCAGTACGACCGCGCCCGAGCCGATGAGGCAGCGGTCCTCGACCGTGCACCCTTCGAGGTGGGCGTTGTGCCCGACGACGCAGTCACGCCCGATGACGGTGGGCCACTGCTCGGTGGTGTGCACGACGGTGCCGTCCTGGATGGAGCTGCGCTCGCCGATCTCGATCCGCCCGAAGTCGCCCCGCAGGACTGCCGTCGGCCACACCGACGACTCCGCGCCGAGGGTGACACAGCCGATGACGACGGCGTCGGGATGGACGTACGCGTCCGGGTGGATCCAGGGCACCTGGTCCCCGAGTGCGTAGACGGGCATCCGTCACTCCCCTGCCGGCAGGCCTGCGTATACCCTCATGGCATTCCCCGCGAGCACGGCCGCGGCTACCTCGGCCGGCAGCAGCCCGGCGACGGCGCGAGCGTTGGCGGCGATGCCGGGCACGCCGGGCCAGTCGGTGCCGAAGATCCACTTCCGCGCCAGCCGGGTGAGGTCGTACCGCGCGTAGTACTCGGGCAGCCGTTTGGGCGGCAGGCCGGACAGCTCCAGCCACACGGTGTCGTTCGACAACGCCAGGAAGGCCGCCGCGTCGTACCACCAGCCGCGCCCACCGTGCGCGAGCACGACGTTGAGCCCTGGGAAGTCGCGCACGACCGGGATGAGGAACCGCGGGTCGGCGTTCTCGTTCATCGCGCCGGGGAAGGAGCTGGTGCCGCAGTGCACGACGAGCGGCACGCCCCGCTCCTCGAGCACCTGGTACGCCGGGTACAGGGCCGCGTCGTCGCAGCGGAACCCGCCGTGCACCGGATGCAGCTTCAGCGCGGCGGCCCCGAGGTCGAGCTGCCTGCGCACCTCGGCGGCAATCGGGAAGTGCAGGTGCGGGTTGACGTTGGCGACCGGGCGGAACCTGGCCGGGTTGTGCTCGACGATCGGCAGCAGGTCGTCGAAGGCCTGCATGCCGGTCGCCTTGGGGCTGTACTCGCAGAACAACAACGCCACGTCCACCCCCTGAGCGGCGAAGATCTCATCCAGGCGGGCCGGGCGCGGCCGGCCGTCCGTGTCCCAGGCGTCTGCTACGAGGCCGTCCTCGCCGAAGTCGCGGGCCCACGTCAGCCAGGCCGGCTTGAGGGTGCCGAGCACCGGAATGTGCACGTGCGCGTCGATGAGTCGCATGCCATCGATCATGACCGGCCCGCGACCATGGGAGTGTCCACGCCGATGCGGCCCGTCTTGTTCGAACCCCCAGGAGTGCCGATCGGCGCCTCCCGTCCCGGCAGCAGGTCGACGAAGAAGCGGCGGTTGTCCTCGACGAACCCGGCGTGCTCGGGGTCGACCCGCCGGTCCTGGCTGATCGCCTCGACGGGGCACACGGGCTCGCAGGCGCCGCAGTCGATGCATTCCTTGGGGTTGATGTACAGCTTGCGGTCCCCCTCGTAGATGCAATCAACCGGGCACTCCTCGACGCAGGACTTGTCCATGACGTCGATGCAGGGTGCGGCGATGACGTACGGCATGTGAGAACTCCTGACTAGACCGGGGCGGGATTGTCGGTCGAGTGCCCCGGGAAGAGCTGGGCTGCGGGGTCGATGTGCACGGCGGCGTTGTTGACGGCCGTCGCCACCTCGCCGAACCCGACTGCGATCAGCCGCACCTTGCCGTCGTAGTCGGCGATGTCGCCGGCGGCGAAGATGCCGGGCACGTTGGTGCGCATCGCCGAGTCGACGACCAGGTGGCGGTTGTCGTGCAGGTCGAGTCCCCACTCGCGGAGCGGTCCGAGGTTGGCGGTGAAGCCGAGGGCCGCCACGAGCTTCTGGCACGGGAGGGTGTGCCCGGTGCTGAGCTCGACGCGTTCCAGCCGGTGGCCGCCGTGGGTGGCGGCGACCTGGGCGTTGATGACGATCTCCACGGGCGAGGCCTTGAGCCGCTCGACGGAGCCGTGGTGGGCGCGGAACGCGGCACGGCGGTGCACGAGGGTGACGCTGCTCGCGATGGGCTGGAGCATGAGCGCCCAGTCCACGGCGCTGTCGCCACCGCCGACGACGACCACGTCCTTGCCCGCGTAGTCCGCACCGTCGGGCACGAAGTACGCAAGGCCCCTGCCGAGGAACTCCTCCCCAGCGGGGAGCGGGCGGGGCGTGAAGGTGCCGATGCCGCCGGTCACGACGACCGCCCGGGCGGTGATCTCGGTTCCGCCGCCGGTCTTCACCACGAGCAGGTCGCCGGGGACCCGCTCCAGCCGCTGGGCTTCCTCGCCGAGCACGTACGCGGGCCGGTACGGCGCCGCCTGCTCCACCAGGCCGGCGATGAGGCGGCGGCCGGAGACGGCGGGGAACCCGGCGATGTCGTAGATCTGCTTCTCCGGGTACATGGCGCTGACCTGCCCGCCGACCTGGCTCAGCGAGTCCACGACCGCGGTGCGCAGCCCGCGCACCCCGGCGTAGTAGGCGCCGAACAGGCCGACGGGGCCCGCTCCGACGATCAGCACGTCCACGTCGAGCACGCTCATCCACCTACCTCCTGGGCCTCCTGGGCGAGTAGCTCGCGGACCTTGAACCGCTGGATCTTGCCGGTCGCGGTCTTGGGCAGCTGGTCGAGGAAGACCACCTGCCGGGGACGCTTGAACGCGGCCAGCCCGTCCCGGCACCACTGGACGAGCTCCTCGGCGGCGACCTCTCCCTGGGTGACGACGCACGCGACCGGCTTGTCCAGCCCGTGCTCGTCGGCCACGCCCACCACGGCCGCCTCCTCGACCTGGGGATGCTCCAGCAGGCGGCTCTCGACCTCGGCCGGCGAGACCCAGATGCCGCCCGCCTTGAGCAGGTCGTTGCTGCGGCCCAGACAGGTGTAGTAGCCGTCCTGCGCGCGCACGTACGTGTCGCCGGTGTTGAGCCACTCGCCCGCGAACACGGTCCGGCTGGCGTCGGTGCGCCGCCAGTAGCCCAGGGCGATGGACTCCCCGCGCACGTGCAGCGCCCCCGGCGTTCCGTCGGGCACCCGCGTCCCTTCGGCGTCGCGCAGTTCGATGTCGTAGCCGGGCACCGGAACGCCCGTGGTGCCGGGGCGCACCTCGCCGGGCCGGTTCGACAGGAAGATGTGCAGCGCCTCGGTGGAGCCGATGCCGTCGATGATCTCGACGCCGAAGAGCCCGGTGAACCTCTCCTGCAGCGGCGCGGGCAGCGCCTCCCCCGCCGAGGCGGCCAGGCGTACCGACGTGAAGGTGTCCTGCGGCAGGCCGGCGGCGAGCAGCGCGGCGTAGAAGGTGGGGACGGCGAAGAACAACGTCGGCCGGTCCGCGGCCATGCGCCAGGCTGTCACGGTGGGGGTGGGGCGCCGCGGCTCCAGCACCGTCGTGGCCCCGGCCGAGAGCGGGAAGAACATCGAGTTGCCGATGCCGTAGGCGAAGAAGAGCTTGGCGACGGAGAAGCAGACGTCGTCGGGGCCGATGCCGAGCACCTGGTCGCCGTAGGTCCGGCAGACGTGCCGGATGTTGGCATGGCGATGCATGGCGCCTTTGGGGACGCCGGTGGTGCCGGAGGTGTAGAGCCACAGGGCCCACGAGTCGTCCAGGGTGACGGCGGGCTCGCGGGACTCTCCTTCGCCTGCCTTGAGCAGCTCCGCCCAGGTCACGGACGTGCTCTCCGGCGGCGCGTCACCGTCCCACACCAGGTGGCGCACCTCGGGCGCCATGGTGAGGGCCTCCTGGACCTGACGGGCGTAGTCGGCACTGGCCACCACCACGGCGGCGCCGGAGTCGGCGATGATCGCGCCGAGCTCCTTCGCCCCCAGCATGGTCGAGACCGGCACGGCCACGAACCCGCCGCAGAAGGCGGCGAGGATCCCGGCGAACATGGGCACGTCGTCGTTGGTGACGAACACGACGCGATCGTCGCGCCGCAGGCCGAGGGCGCGCAGCCCGGCGGTGACGGTCCCGACGAGGTCCGACAGCGCCGCGTAGGTGAGCGTGGCGGTGCCGCGCACGGCCACCCGGTCGCCGTGGCCCTCTTGGACGTGGCGGTGGACGAGCCACGTTCCCGCGTTGAACTCGGTCATGGTCAGACCCGCCCGAGGTCGTAGTCGCCCTTGCGGCCGGTGCCGTAGCGGCGCAGGGCGCCGTCGGGGCCGGAGGCGTTCGGGCGAATGAAGATCCAGTTCTGCCAGGCGGTGAGCCTGCCGAAGATCTTCGTCTCCAGCGTCTCCGGGCCGACGAAGCGGTGGTTGGCCTCCATGCCGGTCAGCGCGTCTGGCGAGAGCGAGGCGCGTTCCTCCAGGACGATCCGCAGCTCCTCTTCGAAGTCGATGTCGTCCAGGGCCAGGGTGACCAGGCCGAGCTCCACCGCGGCGGCGGCGTCCAGCGGCTCGCCGATCCTGGCGCGGACGGCTTCCAGGTCCTCATCGTGGCCCCAGAAACGGGACTGCAGGCGGGACAGGCCGTTGCCCATCGGGTAGTCGCCGTCGTTGGCCGGGGTGAGCACGATGGCGGCGGGGGCGGCATCGTCGTCACGGTCCTCGTAGACGCCCTCCAGCATGTACTGCCGGTCGGCGGCCAGGGCCAGCTCGGCCAGCAGCCCGGCGAAGGCCGTCCCCGGCTCGATGACGGCGATGAGGCTGCGGCTGGTGACGTCCAGGCGCTTGAGCGTGCGCTTGTAGTAGTGGCGCACCTCGTTGACGAACCAGTCACCGGCCTGCTCGCGTAGCTGGGCGTCGTAGGCGAGCACCCGCTCGTGGTCGCCTACGGCACGCAGCACCCAGATGCCCAGGTCGAGCTCGTTGGTACGCAGGTGCAGGATGAGATCGTCCAGCGCCCGGGTCACGGCGAGCGGCCAGTAGTCGGCGCCCTGGGCCGACGGGTCGGCCGGCGCGGCGTCGTGGGGACCGGTCACGGTGATCTCGACGAGGTGGTTCGCCCGATCGATCCGCGCCGACAGGTACGGGTAGGTGATGGCGTCGCCCTCGTCCTTGCGGTCCAGCGGCGTCAGCGACACACCCTTCGCGCCCGTGGGCCGCGTGGACGCCGCGGCCGCCACCGCCGCGCGCCTGGCGACCTCCTCCTCCAGGGAGTTACGGGGGACGGCGGCGTCCACCAGGCCCCACTCCACCGCCGTGCCGCCTCGGAACCCCTCGGACTTGGTGGCGAACACGTCGGCGCGGTCCTTGCGCACGTGCCGCTTGTCCACGACGCGGGTCAGGCCGCCGGTGCCGGGCAGCACACCGAGCAGCGGCACCTCGGGCAGGGACACGGCCGAAGACCCGTCGTCGACGAGGACGATCTGGTCGCAGGCGAGCGCGAGCTCGTAGCCGCCGCCGGCGGCCGTGCCGTTGAGCGCGGCGATCCAGGTCTGGCCGGAGTGCTCGGTCGCGTCCTCGATGCCGTTGCGGGTCTCGTTGGTGAACTTGCAGAAGTTGACCTTCCAGGCGTGCGTGGACTGGGCCAGCATCCTGATGTTCGCGCCGGCGCAGAACATCCGGTCCAGGCCACCGGTCACCACGACGGCCGTGACCTCCGGGTGCTCGAAGCGCAGCCGCTGCACGAGGTCGTACAGCTCGATGTCGACGCCGAGGTCGTAGGAGTTCATCTTGAGTTCGTAGCCGGGGACCAGGCCGCCGTGCTCGTCCACGCGCAGCGTGGCGGTGGCCACCGCCCCGTCCACCTCGAGCTTCCAGTGACGGTACCGGTCCGGGGAGGTCGCGAAGCGGACCACCGGCGGAGCCGAATGGGTTGTTTCACTCAATGCGTGCTCCAGGAGGTGCAGGGGGCTTGCGTCTTCAATATTCGACGTTTCGCAGATGTATCGTCAAGTGTTTGTAGCATTTAGGAAGACTGCAGGGGCACTACGCGCAGGGTTGCCTAACCTGGCAGAATGCGCCTCACCAGCGAGACCGACGACAGGAGGGCGGACGTGGCCCCGCGCGAAGCGCGCACGGAGACCGGCGCGCAGACCGGCAGGGCGGCGGATCGGCAGCGTGACAAGGCGGCCGCCAGCGCCCGCTCGCTCCTGCTGACGGTCCTCGGCGAGTTCGTGCTGCCGCGCCGCGGCGAAGTCTGGACGGGCACGCTCGTCACCGCGCTCGGCGCCCTCGGCGTCGAGGAGAAGTCCGCACGCCAGGCCCTGTCCCGCACCGCGGCCGAGGGCCTGCTGGAGTCGGTACGGCACGGCCGCAAGGTCCGCTGGAACCTGACCGAGGCCGGCGACCGGCTGCTGCGCGAGGGCACCGAACGCATCTACGGCTTCATGCGCGGGCCGCACGGTTGGGACGGCCGCTGGCTCGTCGTCACGGCCGGGGTGCCGGAGGCTCAGCGTCAGCTGCGGCACCGCCTGCGTACCAAGCTCACCTGGCTCGGGCTCGGCTCGCCCTCCCCCACGCTCTGGATCGTCCCCGACGCGTCCAAGGAGGCCGCCGTCAGGGACGTCATCCACGAGCTCGACCTCGCCGACCGCGCCTACGCCTGGACCGGTCCGTCGGCGAGCATCGGCGACGCCGCCAAGCTGATCACCGCCGCGTGGGACCTCGACGACGTGGAGAAGCGCTACCTGGCCTTCATCGAACGTTTCGAGCGCCTCGCCGTCGAGTCCGACCGCGACGCGTTCGTCAACCAGGTGCTGCTCATCCAGGAGTGGCGGCACTTCCCGTTCCTCGATCCCGACCTGCCCGCCGAGCTGCTCGAGCACGACTGGCCGGGGCCGCGGGCGGCGGCCGTCTTCCACGACCTGCACAACCGGTGGCACCGGCGGGCCCAGGCCGAGTGGGACCGCATGGACGAGGGCGCCGCCGCCCGCTCCTAGCCGCCGCCCGTTCCCAGACGCCGCCCGATCCCAGACGCCGCCCCATCCCAGACCTCGCCCGGCTCCTAGAGGAGCCCTTCGTCGGCCAGGTGCACGTAGTCGAACTCGACCGGCTGGTCATTGATGCCGGTCTTCGGCGGGGCGATCCAGCCGGCGAACTTGCCGTACTCGTACTGGGGGACCATCAGGTCCGCCACCGCCTCGCGGTCGGCCGGCGTGGGCAGCCACTCGTCGATCCTGGCCTGCCAGGCGGCCTCGTCGACGACCTCGCCCTGCGGGGTCACGTGGTGTCCTGCGTACACGCCGACCTTGCGGTTGAAGCCCTCGTGCGGCAGGTACAGCCGCTCGGTGAGCCCGGCGTCCTCCAGCGCCTGGTTCCAGCGGCGCACGCCGTTGGCGCAGTCGGCGACGTACTCGTCACGCAGGTCGAGGTTGAGCGCGCTGAGCATCGGCACGGTCTTGGTCTTGATCTGGCCGTCCTCGACGTAACGCAGCTCGCGAGTGTCCTCCAGCAGCACGTGGTCGTCCTTGCGCCGGGTCTCCATCCACCGGCCTTTCAGGCCGGAGCTGAAGTAGTTGCCGGCGTTGGTCGACTGCTCCGAGCCGAACAGGTCCATCGACACCGAGAACTGGAAGTTCAGGTACTTCTGGATGACGTCCAGCGGGATGCCGCCGTGCGGGAGGATGTCGGCCGTGTCGTGCTCCTTCATGAGCTCCGCGGTGCGCTCCAGGATCCGCTGCACGCCGGTGGTGCCCACGAACATGTGGTGGGCCTCCTCCTTCAGCATGAACTCGCAGGTACGCGCCAGCGGGTCGAACGCCGACTCCTTCAACGTCCCGAGCTGGTACTTGCCGTCCCGGTCGGTGAAGTACGTGAACATGAAGAACTGCAGCCAGTCGGTGGTCGCCTCGTTGAACGCGCCGAGGATGCGCGGCGCGTCGAGGTCGCCCGAGTTGCGCTTGAGCAGCTGCTCGGCCTCCTCGCGGCCCTCCCTGCCGAAGTAGGCGTGCAGGAGGTAGACCATCGCCCACAGGTGGCGGCCTTCCTCCACGTTGACCTGGAAGAGGTTGCGCAGGTCGTAGATGCTTGGCGCGGTGTTGCCGAGGACGCGCTGCTGCTCGACCGAGGCGGGCTCGGTGTCGCCCTGCACGACGATCAGGCGCATCAAGTCGGCCCGGTGCTCACCGGGCACCTCCTGCCAGGCGGGCTCGCCCTTGTGCTTGCCGAAGTTGACCTTGCGGTCGGGATCCCGCTCGGCCAGGAAGATCCCCCAGCGGTACTCGTCCATGGGGACGTGGTCGAAGTGCGCCCACCCGTCGCGGCCCACCGCCACGGCGGTGCGCAGGTAGACGTCCTTGGTCGGCAGGGCCGGGCCGAGCTGCTTCCACCAGTCGAGGAACTTCGGCTGCCACCCTTCGAGCGCGCGCTGCAGGCGGCGGTCGCCGGCCAGGTCGACGTTGTTGGGGATGCGCTCGCTGTAGTCGACCCGGCTGAGCGGGCCGGTGGGCGCGGGGGCGGCGCCGGTGCGGGAGTCGGTGGTCATCACTGCTCTCCTGACTGCATCTCTCGGTTGACGATCGAGTCGAGAATCTCTGGGCCGCCCTGGAGGGCGGTGCGCTGCAGGTGGGCGTGGACGGCGCGAAGGCCGCCCTCCTCCTCGCCGCCGCCGGCGCGGCCGGGTCCACCGTGGACGAGCTGCGGCATGGGCGTGCCGTGCCCGGTGGACTCCCCCGCGCTGTCGCGGTCGAGCACGAGGAGGCGGCCGTGGTGGGCGGCCGCGCCGAGCACGACCTGCCGGACGAAGTCCCGGTCGCGGGAGACGACCGACCCGGCCAGCGAGCCCTCGCCCCTGGCGATCAGCTCCGCCAGCTGCGCGGTGTCGCGGTAGGGCATGAGCGTGCTCACCGGTCCGAACGCCTCCACCTCGTGCGGCTCGGGACGGTCCACGTCGTCGGCACGCAGCAGCAGCGGCGACAGGAACGCGCCCCGTTCGGCGTCGGCGCCGACGACGTCGACCTTGTGCGGGTCGCCTGACACGATCGTCCCGGCCGCGCCGAGCCGGCGGACGGCCGTGCGGACGTCGTCGCGCTGCGCGAGGCCGACGAGTGCGCCCATCGTCACGCCCACGGCGCCCGGCGCGCCCACGACCACGCGCGCGAGCCGGGCCTCGACCGCCTCGGACACCGTGTCGATGAGGTGCGCGGGGACGAACGCGCGCCGGATGGCGGTGCACTTCTGCCCGGCTTTGACCGTCATCTCGGTGACGAGGGCGTCGGCGAACAAGTCGAACTCCGGCTGCCCCGGCACGGCGTCCGGGCCGAGCACCGAGCAGTTGAGCGAGTCGGCCTCGGCGTTGAAGCGGGCCGAGCGGCGCGTGACGACGGGGTCGGCCCGCAGCCGGGCGGCCGTGGCCGCGGAGCCGGTGAACCCGATGTGGTCCTGCCCGCCGAGCAGGCCGAACAGGCCGGGGATGCCTCCCGCGACGAGCTGAATGGCTCCCGGCGGCAACGTGTCCGCGATGATGCGCACGGCGTGTGCGGCGATGTACGCGGTCGGGGTGGCGGGTTTGACGATCGTGGGCAACCCGGCGAGCAACGCGGGAGCGAGTTTCTCCAGCATGCCCCATACCGGGAAGTTGAACGCGTTGATCTGCAGGGAGATCCCGCGTGGCGTGGTGAGGACGTGCCGGCCCGCGAACGTGCCGTCCTTGCCGAGCGGGATCGGGCCGTCCTCGACGATGAGCGTGTGGTCGGGCAGGCCCTTGCGGGCGAGGCTCGCGTAGACGAGGGCCGTGCCGATGCCGCCGTCCACGTCGACCGCGGAGTCCCGTCGGGTGGCGCCGGCCCGCGCCGACAGGTCGTACAGCTCCTGTTTGCGTGCCTGCAGCGCCAGCGCGGCGGCTTTGAGCACGGCGGCCCGCTGCGGGAAGGTCAGCTTGCCGAGCGCGGCCTGGCCGGTGCGGCGCGCGTACGCCACCGCGGCGGCCAGGTCGAGCCCGTCGCTGGTGACCCGGGTGACGAGCTCGCCGGTGACCGCGTCGGCGACCGGCGTCCCTTCGCCGGTGCCGGTGCGCCAGGCGCCTTCGAGATAGCTCGGCAACGTCATGCGTCACTCCAGTCGTAGAAGCCCTTGCCGGTCTTGCGTCCGAGATGGCCCTGCTCGACGAGCCGGACGAGCAGGTCCGGCGGGGCGAAGCGGGGGCCCAGCTCGCGTTCGAGGTAGCGGGCGATGCCCAGCCGCACGTCCAGACCGACGAGGTCGGTGAGGCGCAGCGGTCCGGTCGGGTGGCCGTAGCCGAGCGTCATCGCGGCGTCGATGTCCTCGGCCGTGGCGACGCCGGACTCGACCATGCGGATCGCCTCCAGGCCGAGGATGACGCCGAGCCTGCTGCTGGCGAAGCCGGGCGAGTTGCGGACGACCACGGCGGTCTTGCCGATCGCCTCCACCCACGCCACGGCCCGGTCCCGCAGGGCGGGTTCGGTGGCGGACGCGATCACCACCTCGACGAGCCTGCTCGCCGGAACGGGGTTGAAGAAGTGCAGTCCGAGAAAACGTCCGGGCCGGGCGAGCGCCTCGGCGAGAGTGTCGAGCGAGATGCTGCTGGTGTTGGAGGCGATGACCGCCTCCGGCTCGACCGCGTCCTCGACGGCGCGGAGCGTGACGAGCTTGAGGTCGAGGTCCTCGGGCACCGCCTCGATCACCAGCGCGCATCCGGCCAGGCCGGCGGCGGCGGTGGCCAGGTGCAGGCGGGACATCGGCTCGCCGGCGTCCTCGATCAGGCCACGCTGGGCGCTGCCGTGGACGGCGCGGGCCACCCGGTCGCGGGCGGCGGCCGCGGCCGCCCCGTCGCGCTCCACCAGCGTCACGCCGCACCCGGCGAGGAGCAGGGCGTGGGCGATGCCGGCGCCCATGCGCCCGCCGCCCACCACGCCGCACCGGTCCGGCAACGTCTCGGTCATCGCAGTCCTCCGCTCACATCCCCAAACTTGCCACACTTTTATCGCGTTGCGAAAGAGATATGTAGCAGGTCAATTTTCCATGGAGTCTGGTTATACCAGCGTGACCTGCGACGACATGCCGACGTCGACCGACGGGGAGAAGAGCGGACGCGCCGCCCGGATCCGCGAAGCACGCCCGGTGGCTCAACGAGGTATCGATTTGTTACAGACTCTTGACGACACAACACACATCTGTGGATTCTGTGCGCACCGTGTCAGCGCATTGACGCCGACGTCATCCCCGGGAGTCGCACATGGGTGTTCTCTCTGTTATCCGCCACTCGCTACGACCCGGCACCGCCGTCGTCCTGCTCGCGCTGTCGGGTTGTGCGGGTTCGAGCCTTAACCAGTCCGGTGGCGAGCAGCCCACTGCCACCGCCGTGAAGATCGGGTTGCTGGTGCCCCTGTCGGGTGTCTACGCGCCGCTGGGCGAGGACATGCGCAATGGTTTCCAGTTCTATCTCGACCAGCACAGCGGCAAGCTCGGCGGGCGCACCGTCGAGATCGTGGCCGCAGACGAAGGCGAAGGGCCGCAGACCGGCGTGCCCGCCGCGCAGAAACTCGTGACCCAGGACCAGGCCACCGCGGTCGTCGGGGTGGTCAACTCCGCCACCGCGCTCGGCCTGCGCAACTTCTTCCACGAGTCCAAGAAGCTGCTGCTGATCGCCAACGCCGGCGCCGACGCCATCACCGGCGCCCAAAAGTCCGACTACGTCTGGCGAACCAGCTTCTCCAACGGCAAGGTCGCGGCCGCGCTCGGTCCCGCTGTGGCCAAAGAGGCCGACGGCGGCGTCTACCTCATCGCCGCCGACTACGCCGCCGGCAAGGAGATGATCGCCGGGTTCCGCAAGACGTTCGAGGCGGCCGGCGGCAAGGTCGCCGGCGAGAAGTACACGCCGTTCGGCAAGACCCAGGACTTCCAGCCGTTCCTGTCGGCGATCCGCGGCTCCGGCGCCAAGGCCGTCTACAGCTTCTACGCGGGCGCCGAGGCGGTGAGCTTCGTCAAGCAGTACCGGCAGTTCGGGCTGGCCGACAACACGCCCCTGTACGGCACCGGCTTCCTCACCGAGGGCGGCGTGCTCGACGCGCAGGGCGAGGCGGCGGTCGGCGTGAAGACCTCCCTGCACTACTCCACTGAGCTGGACACCCCGCGCAACAAGGAGTTCGTGGCCGCCTTCCGCAAGGCCTACAACGAAGCGCCCACGGTGTACGCGGTGCAGGCCTACGACGCCGCGGCCGTGCTCGACAAGGCCCTCGCGAACGCACCGGGCGGGACCGGCGACGAGCTGGTCAAGGCGCTGGGCGGCGTCGGTCCCGTCGACAGCCCCCGCGGCCAGTGGAGCTTCGACGCCAACCACGACCCCCAGCAGACGTACTACCTGCGAGAGGTCAAATCCAGCGGCGAGGCCGTCGTCAACGCGGTCGCGGGCCAGCTCAGCGCGGCCCAATGACCGGTCACCTGGTGAGCGTGCTCAACGGGCTGGCGATGGGCTCACTGCTGTTCGCGATCGCGCTGGGGTTGTCCCTGGTGTTCGGCATGATGGACGTGCTCAACCTCGCGCACGGCGCGGTCTACCTGGTGGGGGCGTACGTCGCGGTCGCGCTGGTCGCCGACGGCGCGAGCCTGGCGGCCTTCGTCCTGGCGGTGCTGCTCGCCGCCGTGCTCGGAGCCGTGCTGGGCGGCGTGCTCGCGGGCCTGACCCGGGCCACGCCGCACCACCTCGATCAGGCCCTGCTCACGCTCGGCGTCTCCCTGGTCGTCGCCGAGACGTTGTCGGTGCTCTTCGGCAACGACGTGCACTCCATCGCCGCGCCTGCCGTGGCCGGAGGGAGCGTCGTCGTGTTCGGTGAGACCTACCCGGTCTACCGGCTGCTGGTGATCGGGTTCGGGGTGGTGCTGGCGGTGGCCGTGTACGTCCTGGTCGAGCGCAGCGTGCTCGGCTCGGTGATCCGCGCGACCGTGGCCGACCGCGGCATGGTGTCCGCGCTGGGCATCAACACCGGACGGGTGCTGGTGGGTGTGTTCGCGGCGGGCGCCGCGCTGGCGGCGGTCGGCGGCGTGCTGGCCGGGCCGATCCTGGGCGCGCAGCCGGGGCTGGACGAGAAGGTGTTGCTGCTCGCCCTGGTCGTGGTGGTCATCGGCGGTCTGGGCTCGGTCCGGGGCGCGTTGCTCGGCGCCATCCTGATCGGGCAGGTCCAGGCACTCGGCACCTCACTGCTGCCGGAGTACGCGTCCTTCCTGATCTTCGCTGCGATGGGTCTGGTGCTCCTGCTGCGCCCGGCCGGTCTGCTGCCCGCTCGAGGGGCGGTGCACGCGTGAAGACCACCACCATCGAACGAACGCAATCCATGGCCCCCGAGGTGACCCGCTCCTCCCCCCGCAAGCTGGCGCTCGTCGCCGCCGTGCTGGCGGTGCTGGTGGCGGCGCCGGTGGTGCTGGGGGCGTACCCGGTGACCACGATGACTCGGATGCTGGCCTTCGCGGTGCTGGTGCTCAGCGTCGACCTGCTGACCGGGGTCGCCGGCCTGCCCACGCTCGGGCAGGCGGCCTACTTCGGCGCCGGCGCCTACACGGCCGCGCTCGTCGGCATCCACCTCACCTCGGACGCGATGGTGCAGGTGCTCGCCGGGCTCGCGGCCGGCTTGGTCGCCGCGGCCGCCACCGGGTGGGTCGCCGTACGCGCCCGGGGCATCGTCTTCCTCATGCTGACGCTCGCGATCGGCGAGTCTGTGCATCAGGTGGCCGACACCTGGTCGGCCGTGGGCGGCAGCAACGGCCTGGCGGGGATGCCGCCGATCAGCCTGTTCGGCGCTCCGCTGCTCGCCAGCGGGTTCGTCTACTGGTGGGTGCTGGCGGTGGCGATCGTCCTCTTCGCGGGAGTGGCGCTGGTCGTCCGGTCCCCGTACGGCAGGACGCTGCGTGGCGTCCGCGACAACGAGGCCCGGATGCGGGCGCTCGGGTACCGTCCGGCGCTCGCCAGGTATGGCGTGTTCTGCCTGGCGGGCGCGGTCGCGGGCGCGGGCGGCGCGTTGTGGGTGGCGCAGGCGCGGTTCGTCTCGCCCGGGGATCTGGGCTTCGAGGTGGCGGCGCTCGCGCTGCTCAGCGTCGTCATCGGCGGGGCGGGCAGCCTGTGGGGGCCGTGCCTGGGCGCGGCCGTCGTCCTGCTGGTGCGTGACAACCTGTCGGCCGCCATCGACGGACACGGCCCGCTGGTGCTGGGGCTGCTGTTCGTGGCCGTCGTCTTCGTCATGCCGCGCGGCGTCGCCGGCCTCACCGCCGGTCGCCGCCGCGGAAAGGAGCGCCCGACGTGACACCTCTCCTGGAACTGCGGGGGCTCACCCGCTCCTACGGCTCGCTCACCGCCGTCGACCACGTGGACCTGGCGGTGCTGCCGGGCGAGCGGCACGCCCTGATCGGGCCGAACGGCGCCGGCAAGTCGACGTTGTTCGCGACCGTGGCCGGAACGCTGCCGGCCACCGGCGGAAGCGTGGTCTTCGACGGCCACGACGTCACGGCCTTGCCCGAGTCCGAGCGGGCCCGGCGCGGGCTGCTGCGTACCTACCAGCATTCCAGCCTCTTCCTGGACTGCTCGGTGCTGGACAACGTCGCGCTCGCCGTCCAGCGCGTCCACCGGGTGGCGCACCGGTTCGACCGGGCCGCGCGGCGTTTCCGGCGCACCGAAGCCGAAGCCCGCCACCACCTGGAGTCGGTCGGCCTGGCCGGGCGGGCCGGCGACCGGGCCGCCGCCCTGTCCCACGGCGAACGCCGGCAACTCGAAGTGGCGATGGTGCTCGCCGCGCAGCCGGCGCTCGTCATGTTCGACGAGCCCACCGCGGGGATGTCCGCCGCCGAGACCGATCGCTTCGCGGCCCTGGTGGAACAGCTGCCGGACGACCTGACCCTGCTCATCGTCGAACACGACCTCGACGTGGTGTTCCGCCTGGCCGATCGCATCACCGTCCTGCATCTGGGACGGGTCCTGGCCACCGGGACACCGCAGGAGATCCAGGCCGACGACGAGGTGCGGCGCGCCTATCTCGGCTCGGCCAGAACCGACGAGCTCTTCCCGGGAGGTCTCCTATGACGGACCTGCTCACCGTGCGCGACCTGCGTGCCGGCTACGCGGGCAGCACGGTGCTCGACGGCGTCGACCTCACCGTGCCCGCCGGCGGCGTCGTGGCCCTGCTTGGCCGCAACGGTGCGGGCAAGAGCACCTTCGTCCACACCGTCATGGGCATGCTCAAGCCGTATTCGGGCAGCATCCGCCTCGGCGACCGGGAACTCGCGGGGGCCGCCGCGCACGTGGTCGCCCGCAGTGGTGTGGCGATCGTCCCCCAGGGCCGCCGCGTGTTCGCGCCGCTCACCGTGGCGGAGAACCTGCGCATCGCGTCCGGGCGCGGGCGGGACGGCTGGACTGCGGAGCGGGTCTACGAGCTGATGCCGCGGCTCGCCGAGCGCCGCGGCAACCGCGGCGACCAGTTGTCCGGCGGCGAGCAGCAAATGCTGGCGATCGGCCGCGCGCTGCTGCGCAACCCGCGGCTGCTGCTGCTCGACGAGCCGTCCGACGGCCTCGCGCCCGCGATCGTCGACCAGGTCGCCGAGCTGCTTGAGGGGCTGCGGGGCGAGGGCATCGCGGCCGTGCTCGTCGAGCAGGACCTGCACCTGGCCTTCCGGCTGGCGGACGAGGTGGCGGTCATGCAGAAGGGACGCATCGTGCACCGTAGTTCGACCGCGGACTTCCGCGCGGACCGGGCCCGCGCCCACGCACTACTCGGCGTCGGCTGACCGACATCCATCTGGCTGAATCGGAGGTCGCCGTGCGAACCAGCGACATCGCACCGAACATGCGTCCCGAGATCGCGCTGTCGTGGCGGCGGTGCCGGATGAGCGGCCTCGAGCCCGAGGCGCCCGACCTCCGCATCGAGCCGGACGAGGTCGACCCGCGCAGCCGCCTCGTCGCCGCCGCCCAGCCGGTCCTGGAGCAACTCGCCGAGCAACTCGGCGACGCGGACTACTGCGTCATCCTCGCCGACCGGGAGTCCCGGATCAGCTGCTACGGCCGCCGTTCCTAGGCGAGTTGGCCGGTGTTGGCCGAATCGCCATGGACCGGGCCCGGGCTGGGTCCGGGTGCACCCCGAACGGTCTTGGGTGCGGGGAACAGCGCGGGCTGGTCGCTTGGGCTCCGGCAGGTCTTGCCGCCCCCAGTGGGCGTGCCTGCGGTCCTGGGCGGGCTCGCGGTCCCGTGCGCTGGCGGGCGGGGTGCGGTCTGGCCGGTAGCTCTCCGCGTCGCCATCCTCTGGTGGCGGGCGGTCACACCTGGCCGACGCCGGATCCCGTGTCCGAAAGCGCGTCGTCCGATCGCTACCGCGGCGGCATGATGCCGGGTGACCGTGTTCTCAGTGTTCTGCTTGGTGTTCTGTTTGGTCTGCTGCTGGAGCGGGCGTTGCCAGTGCTGGGCGCCCCAGCGGGAGGTGTAGGCGGGATCGACGGCGATCACGACCAGGCCGCGGTGGTAGGCCATGCCGCGCAGCCGCTCCCGGAAGCGTGCGGTGGGGATGCCGGCGACGGTACGGCGGAAGCTCTTGCCCCGCCGGCCGCGGCCCATGGTCTCCCGGCCGGTGGCGCGGGCGTCGTCGAAGCCCAGGTTCTCAATCGCGATCCCGGCGCAGCCGTGCCAGAGGGCGAGGTCAATCAGATCACTGATCGCCTGCCGCAGGTGACCGTCCCGCCGCGAAGCCGGGCCGCTCAGTTCTGTCGGGATGGTGAGGGGCCGGCCGATCGGGTTGCCGCAGGTGTCGACGATGCAGGCGGCCAGGTGGTCGCTGTTGAGGTCCACGCTCAGCAACCGCGCCCCAGAGGCGGCCAGCTGGTCCGGGGACGGCAAAGGCGGGGTGTCGCTCGACCAGGAGGCATCGAGATACCACCGGTCCCGGTCGGGGTTATGAGTGATGTCGTAGCGCACCGCCCGGTTGGCCTGGGCGCGGTCCAGCCATTGGTCGCGGCGGTGGTAAAAGCGCACCGTGCTCGATAGCCGGTAGCGGCCTCTGGGGGCGTTGGCCAGGTGCCGCAGCGGTTCGGGTAGGACGATCGTCACCGAGCTGTCGCCGGGGTCCACGGCAATGGTGTAGTTGCCGAAAGGTGCTCCCGTCTCTCCGTCGGCGGTCAGGAACATCCGCCGGGCGTCCCACTGCCGGCGCCATTGCTGCTCGGTGAGATCGGCGTCGGTGAGGTTGTGCCGTGCCTTGGCCAGCCGCCGGCCGCCGGCCACGATCGCCGGTCGGCCCTTGTCGATGCGGTCTTCCACACGTGCCAGCCGGGCGGTGAGCACCTGGAGTCGGCGCTGCTTGTGCCACCGCTCCTCCTGGTTTGCGTAGCCGCGGATCCGGCCTTGGCGCTTGCCGCATGGCACCGCCAACCGTTTGCTGATCGTGGCGATGGCGCGGCGCAGGCCGGTGCGTTGGTCGTGCAGGGATCGCAGCGAGAGCTGGTACTGATCCTCCGAGGTGCGGGTGATCGCCCCGGCCCACCGCGACGAGGACACCGCGGTGAGCTTCTTTTTCCGCTCGGCCCGCCGGTTGTCTTTGCCCCCCACGTTCCCGATACCGATGCGCTCGGCCAGATCGGCTCGAGCATGGCTGCCAAGATGACGGCCGACGGCGGTCAGCACCTCGATATCACGCTCGGACAGCCGCAGACGATCCCGGATCCGCGCCCCAGCGGGTGGGGCGACGGTGAACGGCGCCGCGATCCCCCGCAGCCCCTTCCGGGTCGTCCGACGCCCGCCCACCCGTCACACCTTCGCCGAATGGCGCGCCTGCGAGGGGCACAACGGGATCAGCACGTCCGGGTCAGCAGTGAGTCGGTACGCCTGCATGACCTTGCCCTTCCTTTCCCGAGTCATCACATTGAGTGATTGAAAGACTACCTAACTCGGTCCCCGCTGGATAGAACATGTGAGCGAAACCTGGAGCGCCAGTCATTCACGCTGCCTCAGCGAGGCTGGCCAGCTTCCAAGCCGATCGCCGCGTGTGTGATGAGCCAGCGACGCCCGTTCGGCGACGGGCCGCCGCCTGGAGCTCGGCGGCAAGTCCGCGGCGATCGTGCTCGACGACGCGGACCTGGACCTGGCGAAGATCGGCGAAGGACTGTTCGGGTCCACGCTGCTCAACAACGGCCAGACGTGTTTCCTCGGCACCCGCGTCCTGGCCCCGCGCAGCCGGTACGCCGAGGTCGTCGACGCCTTCACAGCCCTGGCCGGCTCCCTCACCATCGGTGACGCCGGTGATCCCACGACCCAGATCGGGCCGATGGCCACCGCCAGGCAGCGCGACCGGGTCGAGTCGTACATCGCCAAGGGGCGGGGCGAGGGCGCCCGGATCACGGTGGGCGGCGGGCGTCCCGCGGGGCTGGACCGGGGCTGGTTCGTCCAGCCGACCGTCTTCGCCGACGTCGACAACGGCTCGGTCATCGCCCAGGAGGAGATCTTCGGCCCTGTGTTGTCCCTCATCCCGTACGACGACGTCGACCACGCCGTCCGCATCGCCAACGACTCCGACTTCGGCCTCGGCGGCACGGTGTGGACCAGCGACCCCGAACGCGGCGCCGCCGTCGCCCACCGGGTCCGTACCGGCACCATCGGGGTCAACCGCTACATCCCCGACCCTGCGGCCCCCTTCGGCGGCGTCAAGGCCAGCGGCCTCGGCCGGGAGTTGGGACCGGAGGGACTGGCCGGCTACCAGCAGACGCAGACCGTTTACATGTGACGCCCCGCGCCGGCCGCCCGTCTGATCGCCGGCGGGCGGCCTCAAGCGAGGCGGATCAGCCGTACTCCGCTTTCCTCACCACCTCGAGGGTGGCGGCCAGCTCGGGTTCGGGCACGAAGTGGCCGAAGGTGTCGTTGGCGAAGAAGGAGACGCCCGCCACCGACGCGGCGTGCGCGGCGAGCACCTCCCGCTGGTAGAGATAGGTGCGCCGGTCGTCGAGGTAGGTGCGGTACCAGTACCAGGGGTCGACGAAGTCCAGCCCGAGCAGCGGCCGGGGGCCGCCGAGCGCGGCCTTGCTCAGCAGGTTGGGCACGATCTCGGTACGTTCGACCAGCACGGCGAACGTGCTGACCAGGATCGCGTCGAGCGACCGGTAGGCGGCGTCGGTCATCCCCCACGCCGACCGCTCCACGTCGGCCCGCCAGTAGGTGTCCATCCAGTACACCAGGCCCTCCCCCATGGCCTCGCGCAGCCGCAGGAAGAACCGCTCGATCCCGGCCGACCGCTCCGGCGTGAGCGGCGGCGCGTTGTCCGGGTGCCAGAACCCGACCAGGCCGAACTGGTTGCCGAGCATGACCCCGTCCAGCCCGAAGTCGGCGACGAACGCGGCCGTCTGGGCGGCGACGAAGTCCCCGGCCGGCAGTCCGCCCGGGATGCCGCCGGGGAAGGCGGCGTACGGACGAGAGTCGGCCGAGAGCGCGGCCGTGACGTCGATCACGCCCGGGACCAGGTGACCGCCGGCGTCGGCGGTGCCGGCGGCCACCTCCGGATGCCGTGCCGTCTTCCACTCGCTGCGGCAGAATTCCGGGCCCGGCTCCAGATACTCCAGCAGGTTCACCCGGAGCCCGCGCCGCTCGGCCTCCGCGCGGATGGCCGCGTAGATCCCGGCCAGCGTCCGGTAGTCCATCGGCTGCTCGGAGAGGACGAACATCGGGCCGGCGGAGTACGGGTTGGCCGAACGCTCACCGCCGTCGCGCACCCGGGCCAGCCAGTCCCGGTTGTGGGCTCTGGCGCCGGCGGCGAGCCCGCCAGGCGCGAGCGCGAAGCAGTTGTAGCGGGCCCAGTCGAAGCGGTCGTCCCAGGCCTGAGGACCGGCGTAGTTGAGCACGTGGTCGCCGTTGCCGGCGCAGAAGACAACCGTGACCGGCCGGTCCGCCAGCCACTCGGCGTGGTGGTCGAAAAACGCCTCCACGCCGGGCGCGGGGTCACGCAGGTCGTCGAATACCTTGGGCGTGATCCACAGGCACGCCTCCACCAGGCCCCCCGAATGACGCATGTCGGTCACTTGGCCTCGCCGAACGCCTTGTCCATGCGGCCGAGCAGCGTCGGCACGTCGACCGTTCCGTTGAACAGCTCCTGGATCGAGGTCAGGTGCTCCTGCTGGACCTTCGGGTTGGGCCAGCCCTGGTCCGGATAGAGCGTGGACTTCCCAGCCTTGACCGCGTCGAGCACCGGCTGCTGCAGCGCGTCGGCCTTGAAGGAGGGGCTGGAGAGGGCGGGGCTGCTGCCCGACTCGGTCGCGTACAGCGCCTGCCCTTCCGCCGAGGCGAGGAACTCCATGAACTTCTTGGCCAGGGCCGGGTTCTTGGCCTTGGCGTTGACGCCGTACACAATGCCGACCGACACCGGCAGGTACGTTCCGTCGGCGCTGTCAGTGGCGGGGAACGGGCTCATCGAGAACGTGGTGCCCTGCGGTGCGGAGTTGAGTGCCGACTGCACGGCGGACAGCACGTGCACGGCGCTCAGCGCCTTGCCCTGGCCGAGCAGCTGCATCTGCTCGTCGTAGCCGACGCCGTTGGGGCTGTCGTTGAAGCAGCCGGCGTCGCGCATCTCCAGGTACTTGTTCACCGCCTGCTTCCACTCCGAGTTCGCGAAGGTGGCCTTGCCGTCCTTCTGCTCCTGGGTGAAGCCGGGGTTGGGGCCGTAGACGAGAGAGGCGGTCAGCGCGTACGGCACCAGCTGGGTGACCCACGCGGACTTGAGGCCGAGCGCGAACGGCACAACGTCCTTGCCCTTGGCCGCTTTGCAGAACACCAGCACCTCCGGCCACGTCGCCGGCTTGCTCAGGCCGCTCTTGGCCAGCGCCTGGTCGTTCCAGATCGCGCCGATGGCGCCGATCGTCACGGGCACGGCCGTGATCTTGCCCGCCGGGTCGCTGGTGACGGCCTTGAGATCGGTGCTCAGGCCGCCTGCCCAGCTTTCGCCCGACAGGTCCATCAGCATGCCGTCGGCGCCCAGGTCCCGTACGGCCATGGTGTTGCCGCCGCCCGGCCACATGCGGAACACGTCCGGCGCCGTCCCCGAGGACAGCTGGGTACGCAGTTGCTGCTGGTAGGAGGCGTCGTCCTCGGTGAACGTCGTCTTCACCGTGACCCCGGGATTGGCCTTCTCGAACGCCTTCACCGCGGCCTCGGCCGGGCCCTGGCCCGCGGCGGCCAGTGTGAGCACCTGCCCGGACGACGGCGGGGCGCCGCCTCCCGAGGTGGAGCAGGCCGTGGCCGCGACGGCCAGACAGCATGCTGACGCGAACGTTTTAACCGACTTCATGGTGAGCCTCCGAATCAGGAGCGGGGGTGGTGTGAGTTAGCCTTTGAGGCCGCCGGCGAAGCCCTTGATGATGTGCTTCTGCAGCGCGAAGTAGACGACGAGGATCGGGATCACGCTGATCACCAGGCCGGCGAAGATGAGCGGCCACTGGGAGACGTACTGGCTGACGAAGCCGTAGATCGCCACGGGGGCGGTGGTGTTGTCGCTGCCGCCCAGGTACAGCAGCGGCGTGAAGAACTCGTTCCAGATGCCCACCGCGTTGAGGATCACCACCGTGCCGGTGACCGGGCGCAGCAGCGGGAACACCACGGTCACGAAGGAGCGCAGCGGCCCGCATCCGTCGAGCAGCGCGGCCTCCTCGTAGTCGAGCGGCAGCTCGCGCAGGAACATCGTGTAGAGGAACACGGAGAACGGCATCTGCTGCCCGACGTTGATCAGGATCACTGACCAGAGCGAGCCGAGCAGGTCGAGGTCGCGCATGGTGGCGTACAGCGGGAGCAGCGCGAGCTGGCCGGGGACGAGCAGGCCGCCGATGACGAAATAAAAGGTGTACCGCGACCAGCCGCGGGCCACGCGGGCGAGCGGGTAGGCGGCCATCGCCGCGAGGGCGATGATCAGGACGACGCTGACGCTCGTGATGAGGAAGCTGTTGGCCAGCGCCGCGCCGAGGCTGGCCTGGCTCCAGGCCGCGGCGTAGTTGTCGAAGGTGGGCGGGAACGCGAAGGCCAGCGCGCCCATCTGGCTGTCCGGCGGCTTCAGCGACACGTTGAGCAGGCCGACGAGCGGCACGAGGAACACCAGCGCGAGCAGGATCAGGCTCACTTCGCGGGTCAGCGTCCGCCAGGTGTAGCGCGCGTGCATCAGGAGACCTTCCTCTGCGTCAGGCGGAACTGCACGGCGGCCAGGACCGCGATGACCACGGTCATGACGACGGCCAGCGCGATCGAGAACGGGAAGTCGCCGAGTGAGAAGGCGCTCTTGTAGATCGCCGTCGAGATCGTCTCGGTCGCGGTGCCGGGCCCGCCGCCGGTCATGGCCATGACCTGGTCGAACTGCTTGAGCCCGCCGATCAGGCAGAGCATCACGTTGATCACAACCGCGCCGTTGAGCAGCGGCAGCACGACGCTGCGGAACTTGCTCCACGGGCCGGCCCCGTCGATCGTCGCCGCCTCCAGCACCTCGGCGGGGATCGCCTGTAGCCCGGCCAGGTAGATGACCATGGAGTAGCCGGCGAACTGCCAGACGATCTCCAGGACGATCGCGTACAGCGCGGTGTCCGGATCGCCGAGCCAGTCGTGCGCCAGCCCGCCCAGTCCCACGGCACGCAGCGCCTCGTTGATCGCCCCGTTGGGCGAGAGCAGGAAGCTCCACACGTACCCAGCCACCAGCGGCGTCAGCACCACCGGAGCGAAGAAGATCACCCGGAGCACGTAGCGGCTCTTGACCATGCTGTTCACGCCCAGGGCCAGCAGCAGGCCGACGACGTTCTGCACCGCCATGGCCACCGCCGCCAGGACCAGGGTGTTGACCAGCGCGTCCCGTGCGGTGCGGTCGGAGAAGACGGAGGCGTAGTTGTCCAGGCCGACGAACGACCAATCGGGGCGCAGGCCGTTCCAGTCGGTGAAGGAGAACACCGCGCCGCGGGAGCTGGGCACGACGACGAAGAAGAGGTAGATCGAGATCGCCGGCACGACGAACCACCACGGGGCGCGGACCCCGACCTTGCGGCGGGACGGTGTGCCCTGAGGAGGCTGGATGGCGGGTTCACGCACGTCAGGCGGTGTCGTCGTGGCATGCGGCAAAGCCACGTGAGACTCCTCTCGCAGATGCCGTGATCGCGTCCGTTGCGCAGAGGTGTCTGCGGGACGTGAGGAGGCGGGGGATCGCGGCCGTCATCCGGCCATTGCTTCAAGATCGTGAATCGATTCACGGCGTTTCGGGCAGATTACGTGCGCCGTCGAAGGCGTGTCAATGGCGTCACAGGCCTGGAGGGCGATTTCGTGAATCCATTCACGCATGCGCTAGGCTGACTGGCGCTGACGTACGCACTGAGGAGCCCGATGACCTCTGGACCCGCGCCGAAGAAGGCCGACGGTTCCGCCGCCACGGTCGGCGATGTCGCGGCACGCGCCGGGGTCTCACGGGCGACCGTGTCCTACACCTTCACCCAGCCGAACCGGGTCTCGCCCGACCTCCGGCAGCGTGTCCTCGCGGCGGCCGACGAGCTCGGCTACGTCGGCAACGACGCCGCGCGGCGGCTGCGCGTCGGCCACAGCCTGGCGCTGGGGCTGCTGGTCTCCAACATGAGCAACCCCGTCTACGCGGAGCTCGCGGCGGGTGCGGAGGCGGAGGCGGCGGCGCACGGTCGCTTCATCCTCGTCGCCAACAGCGACGAGAGCCCCGCACGTGAGCGCGCCTATCTCAACTTCTTCGAGTCCCAGCAGGTGAGCGGCATTCTCGCCGCTCCCGTCGGCGACGTCCCTGCGGAGTTGCTCGGACTGAGGGAGCGGGGCACGCCGTTCGTCCTCGTCGGCATGGCGCCCGGCCCGCACAGTTATCCGGCGATCTCCGGCGACAACGAGCGGGGCGGTTATCTCGCGGCGGCGCACCTGCTCGCCCAGGGCCGGCGCCGCCTGATCTTCATCGGCGGCGCGCACCCCCACGTCGACCTGCGACTGGCCGGGGCCCAGCGGGCGGTCGCGGAGTCTCCGGAGCCGGCCGCGCTGGAGATCATCCGCATCCAGGTCCAGACCGCGAAGGTCGGCGAGGCGGTCGCGCGCACGCTGTTGCGGCGCTCGGCGTCCGGCTTCCCCGACGGGATCGTCGCCGGCAACGACCTGCTCGCGCTGGGGCTGCTGCACGGGCTCATGGTGGGCGGGATCCGGGTTCCCGAGGATCTCTCGCTGGTCGGCTACGACGACATAGAGTTCGCCGATTTCGCGATCGTGCCGCTCACGACCATCCGCCACCCGTCAGCGGCGCTCGGGGCCAGTGCCGTCCGGATCCTGCTCGGGATGGAGAGCGAGCAGGACACGAAGGGGCGGTTCGAGCCCGAGCTCGTGGTCCGCGCGACGTCCCTCCCGGTCGCGGGAGACGACGATCACCCGGGAGCCCCTTCGTAACAGGCCGTTGACACGGCCGCAACGCCGTCACTACGCTCCCGCCCTGTCGAGTAGTCGTGAATCGATTCACGATCATGGTGTGGACGGTGGCGGTCCACAGCGAACCTGGAGGCACGATCATGAGATCGAAACGTTCCCACGCTCATAGCGGCCGCCGGATCGCCTCGGTGGCCGTCACCGCTAGCCTGGCGCTGACCCCGGCCGCCCCCGCTGCCGCGGTCGGCGCCGGGCCGCTGCCTGAAGTCGCCACCCTCGACCCGAGCGCCATCGACCTCGCCGACTTCACCGGCCTGGAACAGCAGATCGCGCCCTATCTCGCCAACCTGGCCAGGCTCGCCAACAGCGTCAACGACGACAGCGCCACGAACTACGGGTACATCACCTGCAACTGCTGGCGTACCGGCCAGGGGCCCAGCGACGCGCGGGTCATGGAGAACGTCCTCACGCTCGCCTACTTCTACACCGCCGACCGCCCGTGGAACCCGTACCACCGGGACGCGGCCCTGCGGGCCCGCTTCGAGGCGGGCCTGCGGTTCCTGCTCGGCACCCAGAACGCCGACGGATCGTTCCCGCAGGGCGGCGGCGACGTGCATTCGCGGGCCGCGACCGGCTTCGCGCTCGAACTGTACGCGATCATGCTGGAGCTCCTCGACGCCGACGGCACGCTGGATCCGGCGCTCGTCTCCTCCCTGACCGACGCCATGCGGCGGGCGAGCACATGGTTCCTGGAGAATGAGGAGGTCTGGGGCCCGCGCGGCGCACAGTTCGCCAACCAGGTCGCCGGCGGGCTGGTCGGCATCTCCCGTCTGCTGCGCCGCTTCGACGACCCTGCCTTACGCGCCCGGTTCGAGCAACGCCTCGCCGACCACGAGCGGATCTCGCAGAGCGAAGCCGGGTTCTTCCGCGATGGGACGGTCGCCCACCGCTACAGCCTCGAAGTGGAAGCGGAAGACCTCGCCGGATGGGCCGACCCCGCGACCCGGGCGACGATCGACCGGATGCAGACGCGTTACCTGGACTGGGCCCAGTACAACCTGCTCTACGATCAGCGGCTCGACGGCTACTTCATCAACACGGCCATCGACTCGCGACACCGCGGCTGGAACTACGCGAGCGAGCTGCCGATCGGCTCCAACAACCTCTGGGGCTCGGTGATCCCGCAGGCCCGCGCCTACTCTGCCACCCGGGAGGAGATGGACGAGCGTCGCTCGGCGTTCGCCGCGGCGGGGTGGCAGACCTCCGTCGCGCCGCTCATCGCCCCGACATGGGCCTACCTCGACCCGTCGATCATCCGCGACGTCGCGTTGCGGGAAGAGCACTATCCGACCGCGGCCGAGCGCCGGTCCGCCATCGGCACTCTCCGCCCGTACGCGGGCGCCCCGTACACCGAGCACCGCGCGGACACGGTCACCGGCCAGCAGTTCGTCTTCGCCAAGCGCCCCTCGTATGTCATCGGCATGGGCTTCGGCAAGCACGTCAACACCCAGTACGGGTTCTGGGACAACCAGCGCTTCGGGCTCAGCTACCTCTACGATCCGAAGCTCGGCGTCGTCGTCCAGGGGCAGAACGCCCCGCAGATCGGCGCTCCGCGTACCCGTCCGGTGGATGCGGAGCTGTCGTGGGGCACCGGCTGGACCGCGGCGGACGGTGTGCACTTCGACGCCTATGACCAGTCCGTCCCCACGTTCTTCCGTGACGGCTCCCCCGTCGATCCCGCGACGGTCGGCGGCCTCGACCCGCTGGAGATCCGCTACGCCGCGGCGGGCAGCCCTGTGTCCAAGTCCGTGACCCTCGGCGACCGGCTCCAGGTGCGGGTCGAGGCCGGTTCCGGCCAGTTCTTCGAACGCATCCCGCTGGTGCTGGAGAAAGGCGACACGCTGCAGTGGATCGGCGACGGCACGGTCGCCGCCCCCGGCTCCCCGGCCACGGCCGAGAACGCTACCGGGCTCGTCGTCAACCGCGACGGCCGGAGCGTGGAGATCCGCTGGACCGGCGCCGGCGCGGCGACGCTGTGGCCGTCGGCCTTCCCCGTCGCGGACGGGAACCGTACCCTGCAGGTCCTCGACCTCAAGGCCACGGGGCGGCTCGCCTACGACATCCGGATCGTCGACGACGCCTGCCCCGGCTCGGACGAGCGGGCGCAGGTGTTCATCGGCAACCGGGACACCGGCGTCGCCAACCCCGACGACGGCACCGGCTGCACGGTCGCCGACCACCTGCGGGCCGGCGAGCAATGGGAGAGCCACGCCGCCTTCGTGTCCCATGCCACGAAGACCGTCACGGCGCTCGCCCGCGAGGGCGTGCTGACCCGGCACGACGCCGCGCGCCTGGTGGTCGCCGCGGCCCGCTCCGACGTGGGCCGCGACCTCGTAACCGCCGCGCCGAGCCAGACGAGCGTCGTGGCCGGACAAGAGCTCGCGGTACGGATCTCCGGACGGAACATCGCCGCGGTGACGCTCTCGGGGTCGTGCCTCGCCGGCGACGCCGGCGCCTCGGGCCCCGGCGAGGTGAAGGTCGCCATCCGGGAGACGATGCTTCCCGGATCGTGCCGGATCACCGCCGAGACGCTGCATGACACGGGGACGACCGAGATCGACACCTTCGAGGTGCGGATCGTGCCGGACGCCCAGGGCGTGGTGTTCCGCGACAGCTTCTCATCAGCGGCGGCGACGTCCGAGGCATGGAGCGCCGTCGACGGCGTTTGGACCGTGACCGGTGGCGTCTACCGCCAGCAGGACACGACCCGCACGGGGTGGAAATCCGTCGTCGACGACCTGCAGATCGCCGATGGCTCGGTCGAGACGGGCGTCGACTTCCGGACGCTCGCGACGTCGACCGCCTTCGGCGGCATCCAGGTGCGGACGGCGAAGCCCGGCGATGCCTACACCCAGTCCGGATACATGGTGTATCTCCGCTCCAACGGCTCGGTCGATATCTTCCGCGCCGGCACGGGCGTCATCGCGACCGCGTCGGGGACGGCGGTCACCGGACCGACGACGCTCCGGGTGGAGCTACGCGGCGCCGAGATCCGCGCCTTCGTCGGCGCGGACCCGGCACCCCGCGTCACCGTCACCGACCCGAACCCGATCAACGGGCCCGGGTACGTGCAGCTCGTCACGGGCCGCGCGGCCGTCGACTTCGACAACGTCCGCGTGACCGCCCCACTCACGTGACCTCGACCGCCGAGACCGGGTGACGCGTCAGCGGGCGGTCACCGTGTATGTGCGGCCCGGGCTGGTCAGGCTGACCACCGCTACGGCAGCCCCCAGGCGGGGGCTGTCCCGTTCGCCGGAACGTCGCGTGGGCCGGACGGGCGCTGACCGCGACGCGTGACGACCGCCGTCTCGCCTCTGCGCAGCGGGATCTCGATCGTGTCCGTCCCCCGGTACGGCAAGAGCTTCCCCTGCTCGTCGCGGACCTCGAACGGACCCTCGATGCCGTGCCGCAGCCGCAAGGGCTCCCCCGCCTCGCTCCGCACCCTGACCCAGTCCGTACGCCCCGCACTCCGCGAGGCGTCCACCACGAACGCCCCCTGCGTGCGCAGCCGTTCGACCGAGACGTCGGCCCAGGTCGCGGAGACGGCGGGGAAGATCTTGACCACCCCACCGTGGCTCTGGGTCAGCATGTCGAGCATCGACTGGGCCGCGGCCAGCGGGCTCTCGATGGCGAAGTTGCTGCCCTCCCTGTACATGGTGTTGGGGGTGATGGCGCAGTTGTCCACAACGTTGCCGTCGATGAAGAACCGCAGGTAGGACAGCGCCTCCTCCGGGTTGCCGAACAACGTCTCCATGGAGGAGGCCGCCGCGAAGCTGTAGCCGTGCCACCGCTCGCGCATGCTCGTCCACTGGTCGAAGCTACGCCTGTCGAGCGACTCCTGCAGCGGGTAGATCCACAGCAGGTGCGAGTAGTGCCGGTGCGAGTCGGCCAGCGGCACGTTCGCCCCGATCATCACCCCTTGCTCGTTCCTGTGGTACGGCACGAGCCGCGCGAGGATCTCCCGCCACCGCGGCTTGAGCGGGTCGTCGATGCGCAGCCGCTCGGCGCTGTCGAGGAGGGTGCGGCAGCCCCAGCGGATGAGGGAGAGGTCGTAGGTGGCGTCGGAGGCGTTCGCGTACTCGGGCGAGCGCGTCTCGGGCAGGTGCAGCCGGCCGTCCGCTCCCTCGACGAGGAACCGCTCATAGTAGGTGATCGCCCCGGTAAGGATCGGGAACAGCACCTCGCGCAGCACCCGGTCGTCCATGTTGTGGCGGTACGCGAGCCAGACGTTGTGCATGCCCCACGTGAGGTTGCCGGTGTGGTCGTTCGGGCTCACGCCGGGCACGCCGACGTAACGCGGACCCGGCCGGAGCATGCGGTCGCCCGGATGGCACAGCGCGTACGACTTCCCGTCGCGGTAGGCCGGGTTGACGTTGAGCTCCAGGTTCTCGTGATATTTCCGGAAGGTCGTGGTCACCGCGTCCAGTTCCGGGTGGTTCGAGCCGTTGATCAGCGGATAGGCGACCTGGACGTTGAGGTTCCACCAGATGTTGGTCCAGCTGTTGCCCACCTCGGGGAACCACGGTCCCCACTCGGTCACCACCGGCGCTCCGTCCCTGGTGGCCGAGGCCATCTTGTAGAGCTGGATCCAGTAGAAGCGCTGCAGCAGCTTGTCCGGGACCGACACCAGGCTGCGCCGGTAGAAGCGTTGCCACCAGAGCCGGTGGACCAGGACCTGCGCCTCCGGGTTGCCGTCGAGGACCTGGCGCACGGCCCGCATCGCCTCCTCGACGCCCGTCGAGTCCGGGTACCCGTACGCGATGGTGGCCGCGAGCACCCGCTCGCTGCCGTTCCTGACCTCCCGCCAGGCCGTGGTGTAGCCGCCTCCGGCGTGCATGGGCTGCTCGACGTGCCCGTCGGCGACCGTCGGTTCGGGGTTGCCGGTGTAGTCCGGTGGGCGGCGGATCGTCCTGGTGGTGTGGGACGGCAGCGGCGTGAAGCCCCACGCCACCGCCTCCTCCCCCGGGGTCGGCGTCATGGACACCAGCAGCACGCTGCGGTGGTTGAGCACGAGCGCGCTGAACCGGACGCCGCCCTGTGTGGTCGTCACGGTCCCGGTCAGCTCTGCCCGCTCCAGGTCGAGCCGCCAGTCCACCGCCGTGATGGCCCCGGCGAAGGTCAGCGTCAGGTAGCCGATGGGCAGCCGCGAGTACCCGATCGCCGCCTCCCACTGGCCTCGCTGGTCCTGCACGAGCGAGTGGTTCAGCATGAAGCGCAGGACGTTCCCCTCGCCGCCCTTGTTGTAGAGGTACACGCCGAGGAACCCGTTGCCCAGGAACGGCCCGTTCTGCCAGCCGCTGGGGAGCCGCTTCCACACCATGGCGGCGTCCCGCAGCACGTCACCGTGCACGTCGTACGTGCCGCCCGCCGTGGCATGAGCCCAGGCGGCGGGAGAGGTCGTGACCACGGCGCAGGCACCGGCGCCGGCGACGAACGCGCGCCGGGTGATTCCGGTCATCGGGAGGGTCCTTCCAGGGAGAGGGCGAAGAGGTGAAGCTGGGGCCGGGTGAGAGCGGGCAAGGTCAGCGACCGCAGTTCCTTGGAGGAGTCGACGGTGACGGGCACGGCGAAGAGCGCGACCTTCGATGTGCTCGCTCCCGTCCGGCCGTGCCGGTGCGTGCAGCGCACCGCCTCGAACCCGCCCGCCGGCGGCTGTCCGGTCCAGTTCGGCACAGTGAACGGGGCCTGGCCCGTCGAGCCGTCCGCATAGGTGGCGGTCAGTGTCCCGGTCGCGTCGCCGAAGGTGGCCGACGCGAGCAGCCAGGCTCTGACGTAGCGGCCCGGCGGGACGGCGATGGCCTGCCCTTGAGCGGTCACGTTGTTCTTGGCGCCGTCGCCGTAGGCCGGGAAGGTGAAGGTCAACCCCTGCAGCGTGTACGGCCCCGCAGGCGGGAGCTCCTCACCCGGGTACGTGTAACCGGACCCGTCGTAGTCCCCGTCGGCCATGGACTCGTGGGCCGAGACGCCGTCGTTGTCGACATGCGATGACAGGTCGGCGGGGGTGGTGGGGCCGGGCGGCGGGATCGGCGGCAAACCCCAGGGTTCGCCGGGTACGGTGATCTTCACGGGCCCGATGGTGAAATCGCGGACCCCGTGCGCGGACACCAGCGCCTCCTCGTCCTTGCGCAGGTCCAGCTCGATGACGCCCTCGCCGACGTCCTTCCAGCGGGCGCCCAGCACGGCATATCGGCCGGCGATGCCGTGCCGGAGCCGGCACGGCTGCCCCGCGAGGCTGCGGACCCGTACCCACCGGGTCGCGCCGGCCTGCCGTACCGCTGAGACGAGGAACGCGCCTTCGGTGCGGAAGTCGTGCACGGTGACGTCGGCCCACTCACCGGGCACAGCCGGAAAGATCCGGATCAGTCCGCCCCAGCTCTGCACCAGCATGTCGTGCATCGACTGGGCGGCGGACAGCGGGGTCTCGATGACGGGCCCGCCGCCCTCCCGATACATGGTGTTGGGCCGGATGAAGCCCTGGCGCATGAGCTCGCGCAGGTAGTGCAGGCTGTCGTCGCCCTTGCCCTGCTGGGCGGCGATCGAGGCGGCGCCGGTGAAGCTGTAGCCCTGGAGCGCGCCGGTGAAGCCGATCCAGTGTTTCAGCGACTTCTCGATGAGGTCGCGTTTGTCCGGTTGCTCCCAGGTGATCTCGTAGAGAGGATAGATCTGCAGCAGGTGCGAGTAGTGCCGGTGCGACTTGGCGAACGGCACACCAGTGCCGATCATGTAGCCGTTCTCGTCCACCGGGTAGTCGACGAGCGTGTCGAGGACCTCCCGCCAGCGGCTCTCGAGCGGGTCGTCGATCTTCAGCGTGTCCGCCGACTCCAGCAGCGTCTTGCAGCCCCATCTGATGAGCGCGAGGTCGTAGGTGCAGTCGGGCGCGCCGCCGTACTCGGGAGAGAAGGTCGTCGGCAGGTGCAGCCTGCCGTCCGGGCCGGGGGTGAGGAAGTGCAGGTAGTAGTTGATCGAACGGCGCAGCAGCGGGAACAGGACGTCGCGGAGCACGTGGGTGTCCATGGTGTGCCGGTAGGACAACCAGACGTTGTGCAGGGCCCAGGTGAGGTTGCCGATCTCGGGCGCGCCCTGGCCGGGGATGCCGAGCCGAGCGCCGCGGGCGTACATGTCGGAGCTGCGCGAGACGCCGGCCGAGTCGGATCGGTACTGCTCCGGCACGTGGTCGATGAGCACCTGCCGGTTCTCGTCGAGCGTCCGGGTGAGCGCGTCGAGTTCGAGGTGGTTGGAGCCGTTGATCATCCAGTATTCGAGCTGGACGTTGAGGTTCCACCAGATGTTCGGCCAGCCGGTGGGCTGCAACCACGGGCCTGTGGTGGCCATGACGGGGGCGTGCTCGCGGGTGGCTGAGGCGATCTTGTAGAGCTGGATCCAGTAGAAGCTCTGCAGCCGCTGGTCCGGCAGCGAGATGAAGCTCTTGGGGTAGAACGTGTGCCACCAGTCGCGGTGTGTCTTCGCCAGCAGGCTGGGCGGGCGGCTCAGGGCGCTCTTGATCGTCTGTACGGCGGGCGCCTCGGCGGTCTCCTCCGGTTGGGAGTGGGCCACGGTGACGTACAGGCAGCGTTCGTCGTCGCGGGTGACCTCCTGGTAGGCGGTGACGTAGTGGCCGCCGACGAGTAAGGGCTGGACGCAGAGGTGGACGTCGCCGTCCTGCTTGAGCGTGCTGGGCGGGTTCGGCTGGTAGCTCGGGTCGGGGTTGGTGATCTGGCGGGGGCTGATCGAGGGCAGCGGAGTGAACGTCCAGGCCGTCTCCCGCTCGGCGGCGTCCGGCTTGACGCGGATCAGCATGACCTCGCGCTCGGCGTGCACGAAGGCGGTGAACGCGATGGTGCCGAGGTCTGTGGTGACGGTGCCCTTGAGCTCGGCGTTCCACAGGTCCAGGCGCCAGTCGACGGCGGTGATCGTGCCCTTGGGCTGGAGTGTCAGATAGCCGATGGGTAAGCGGCACAGGCCGTACTTGGCGTCGATGTCGGGGCGGTGGTCCTGGACCTCGCTGTGCTGGACGTCGAAGCGGATCCCGTTCTGGCCGTCGGGGACGTAGATGGTGGAGGCCAGCAGGCCGTTGCCGAGGAACGGGCCCTCGTGCCACTGACGCGGGAGGCGTGCCCACACCAGGTCCTGGTCGCGGAGAAACCTCGACCATGGGCCTTCATGCCGCATCTCATCGCGAATCGGCAGCAGACCGGTCCGCTCGAACAGCTCGGTGGTGGTGGACGCGGCGGCGGGCGATGCGGGAGCGAGTGCGGCTACAGCGCCTCCTAACGCCAGACCTCCGAGGAATGTACGCCGAGAGGCAGGATTTTCCGACATCGCTCCTCCGAGGGGCTGTCGTGATGGGGCGATACAACCGATGATTGAGAACATCTAATCGGACAGCCGTCTCTGTCAAGCCCCTTCTCACCGCTTGACTACGCTTGTGTGAACCGGCCGCGAACTAGGAAAACGTTGTCTGCATCGGCATGCCTATGCGAGGCCGGCAAAGCCCGCGAAACACCAGATTTATGCGGATGACATCTTGCATCGGGCGCCCGCCAGGTTCTAACTTCCGTAGAGACCGTTTTCTATCCGACTACTCCCCGTTCCCGCCGACCCGTGCCGCGCGTTCCCCCCTTACGGAGAGGTGTCCTCATGACCCGTAAGCAGCTGAAAGCCGCAGCTGTGACCATCCTCGCGACGTCCGTCACCCTGGCCGGCTGCGGCGGCGAGCAACCCGCCGCGCCCCAGAGCAAGGGACCGGTCACCATCACCTGGTGGTCCTGGGACGAGCCCAAGTTCCTCGACCCGATCGTCGAGAAGTTCAACGCCACCCACGACCACATCAAGCTCAAGGTGGTCAAGCAGGCCGACCTCCCGGGCACCGCGGCGAACCTGCGCAATGCCGTGGCCGCGAAGCAGGATGTGCCCTGCCTGGTCAAGAACTTCGGCGAGGTGCCGGGACTGGCCGGTGAAGGGCTGCTGGAGGACGTCACGGAGGAGTTCGCGCCGTACACTAAGAAGGGCCTGTACAACGAGGCGGCCTACGCCGGCGCCCAGGCCGGCGGCCGCTACTACGGTGTCCCGTCAGGCTTCGGCCCATCGTTCATGATCATCAACCGTGCCGTCTACGACAAGTACGGCATCGCGCCGCCCAAGACCTGGGACGAGCTGATCGCGGCGGGCAAGGAGCTGAAGAAGCACGGCATCTACGTGATGAACCTCGCCGGTGAGGACCCCTCCACGCTGGTCAACCTGACCCAGCAGGCCGGCGGCACCTGGTACAAGGTCGAGGGCAACACCTGGAAGGTGGACTTCCTGTCGCCCGAGTCGCTCAAGGCCGGTGAGATCATCCAGCAGCTGGTGGACAACGAGCTGGTGGCGAACCAGACCTACCAGGACCGGCCGGCGCTCATCGCCTACTTCGACTCCGGCAAGATGGTGTCCCTGCCCACCTCCACCTGGCAGCTTGGCAACTACGAGCTCAACTACAAGAAGTCGCTGGGCGACTGGCAGCCCATCGACCTTCCGCAGTTCGCCGACGCCCCCGAGTTCGTCACGAACGCGCACGGCAGCGCGATCCTGGTGCCGAAGGGCTGCCAGAGCGTGAAGGAGGCGGTCGAGGCGGCCGTCTGGATGACGACGAGCAAGGAAGCCGTCGACGCCAGCTACCAGGAGGACACCAAGCAGTACGCCTGGCCGGGCGCCATCCCCGACCCGAGCCCCTGGGTCGACTCCGCGGTGCCGGCGAAGTTGTTCGGCGAGCGCCGCGCCGAGGCCAAGGACGTCATCCTCAAGGCGGTCAAGGCCGCTCGTGACCCCTGGGTGGTCGGCCCCAACTACACCGGCGTCTTCACCGAGCTCCAGGACCAGTGGGCGCAGATCGTCACCAAGAAGATCACGGTGCGCGAGGCACTCGAGCACATGCAGAAGTTCACGGTCGACGACCTGAAGGCCAAGAACATCAATGTTCAGGGCTGACAGCATGTCCGCGCCCGCCGTCATGACCTGGCGGCGGGTCGCGGCGCTCAAGGGAGCCTCGTTCACCGTCCCGTTCTTCCTCGGGTTCGTGCTGTTCACGGCGGTGCCGATCGTCCTGGCCCTGCGGGAGAGCATGTACACGACCAAGAGCTCCGGGCTCGGGTTCGGCGAGAAGACCATCGAGTTCGTCGGGCTCGGCAATCTGCTGAAGGGCATGGGCGACGAGCGGTTCTGGGCCGGGATGGGGCGGGTGGCGCTGTTCGCGGCGATCAGCATCCCGCTCATCCAGGTCGCGAGCGTCGCCTTGGCGCTGCTGCTCGACGCCGCCACACGGCGGGTGGCCGCCCGGTTCCGGCTGGCGCTGCTGATCCCGTACATGATCCCGGGGATTGTGGCGACGCTCATCTGGATCTATCTCTACAGCCCCGACGTCGGGCCGCTGACGCCGTTCTTCGCGTTGTTCGGGGTGGACGCCGACTTCTACAGCGGCGAGCTCATCTGGGTGTCGATCGGCAACCTGATGGCGTGGGGCGGCATCGGGTTCAACATGCTCATCGTGTACGCCGCGTTGCAGGCCGTGCCTCGGGAGATCTTCGAGGGCGCCCGCGTGGACGGGGCTTCGGAGCTGCGGATCGCCTGGTCGATCAAGGTGCCGCTGATCCGGCGCTCGCTGGTGCTGACGACCGTGCTCAGCATCATCGGCACGCTGCAGATCTTCAGCGACCCGATGCTCTTCCGGTCGATGACGCCGGAGACCGTCACCCGCGACTTCACGCCGATCATGGGCATTTACGACTGGGCCTTCGCGCAGGGTGACTTCAACTACGCCGCCGCCCTGTCCATCATCCTGGCCCTCGTCGTCGGCCTGGCGTCGGCGATCTTCTACCGGTTCACGAACAAGGCGCCGACCTCATGACCACGACACTCGAACGCCGTACCGTCACCGGCTCCGCGCCGCGGCAGCCGGTGGCGCCGCACAGCAAACGTACGAAGGCCACGGTGTTGTTCGGGCTGATCGCCTTCACCGTTTACTCCGTGGCGCCCATGTGGTGGCTGATCGTGGCCGCGACGAAGGGGCAGAGCGACCTCTACACGACCAACGGCCTGTGGTTCGCCGAGTTCCGGCTGCTGGTCAACTTCAGGGAGCTGTTCACTTACCAGGACGGCATCTTCCTGACGTGGATGTGGAACACCGTGGTCTACAGCCTCGCCGGGACCGCGGGAATGACGCTGATCTGCGTCGCCTGCGGTTACGGCCTGGCGATGTACCGCTTCCGCGGCCGCGGCGTGATGATGGGCTGCATCATCGGCTCCTTCCTGGTGCCGCACGCACTGCTCACCATCCCGTCCTTCCTGCTCTACACGGACCTCCGGATGATCGATACGCCGTGGGCGATCATCGTGCCGAGCTTCTTCAGCGCCTTCTCGGTGTACCTGGCCAAGGTCTACGCCGAGGGCGCCATCCCGCACGAGTTGCTGGAAGCGGCCAGGATCGACGGGGCGGGCGAATACCGCATCTTCTTCGTCATCGGGGCGCGGCTGATGTCCACGGGCGCGGCGACGATCTTCCTGCTCGGCTTCGTGGGATCGTGGAACTCCTTCTTCGGCCCCCTGGTCTACCTGCGCAGCCAAGACAAGTGGACGGTCATGCTCGGCCTCTACTCGTGGCTCAAGGTCAAGGTGGACAACTCCACGGACCTGACCGGGCTCGTGGTGGTCGGCTCGATCGTCTCCCTGATCCCCATGGTGGTCCTGATGGTGTCCATGCAGCGCTACTGGCGCTCCGGCGTCACCTTGGGCAGCCTCAAATAGAGTGCTGTTAGAAAACGTTGTCTAGACTGCGGGATCATGACCAGGAGAGACGAGCACCGCCAGAACACGATCCGGGACGTCGCGGCGCGGGCCGGCGTGTCCGTCTCCACCGTGTCCAGGGTGATGGCCGGCGACTACCCGGTGGCCCAGGCCACCAAGCAGCGGGTGCAACGGGCCATCAAGGAGCTCAACTACGTCGCCAACACCCACGCCCGCGCGCTGGTGGCGGGCAGCACCCAGACGGTGGCGTTCATCGTCAACGACGTGCGCGGGCCCGCCTTCGCCGCCGCCGTGCACGGTGCCGAGCAGGAGGCCGCCCGCCGCGGACGGCTGTGCCTGGTGTGCACGACCGAGGGCGATCCCGAGCGGGAGCTGGCCGCCATCCACCTCATGCGCGAGCAGCGGGCGTCGGCCGTGATCCTCATCGGCGGGGCGGTCGACGAGCCTGCCTACCGCGCGCGCATGGCCGAGATCGCACGTTCGCTGGACACGGCGGGGTCGCGGCTGGTCCTGTGCGGCCGGCCGCCGATCGGCGCGGACATGCCGGTCACGGTCGTGGAGTACGACAACGAGGCCGGCGCCTACGCGGCGACCGCTCACCTGCTGTCCCGCGGGCATCGGCGGATCCTCTTCCTCGGCGGCGGGCCGCTGGGGTTCACCACGACCGCAGGCCGGCTCGCGGGATACCGGCGGGCGCTGGAGGACAATGGCGTGCCCGTCGACCCCGAGCTGATCGAGACGAAAGTGCAGTTCAGCCGGGCGTCCGGCTATGAGCACACGCGGAGGTGGCTGAGCTCGGGGCCGACGTTCACCGCGATCTTCGCCGAGACGGACGTCGTCGCGGGCGGCGCGATGGCCGCGATCTTCGAGTCGGGTCTGAGCGTGCCCGAGGACATCTCGCTCGTGGGCTACGACGACATACCGCTGGCGACGGACCTGCGGCCGCAGCTGACGACCGTGCGCGTGCCGTACGAGGAGCTGGGCCGCAGTGCCGTGCGCCTGGCGCTGGAGCTGAAGGAGGGGCGGGCGCGCAGCGGCTCGGAGCAGCACGCCGTGTTCGGCACCCACGTCGTGGTGCGCCAGTCCGTGGCCCAGTATGTGCCGGGGGCCGCCCGCGAAGGGGTCAGGCCCAGGCGGTGACGGCCGTGAAGGAGCTGTCGTCGCGGAATCCGCTCGTGCCGTCGTAGGGGTCCACCCAGAGCTCGTAGTTGCGGTGCCGCAGGTAGCGGCCGGGGTAGTTGCTCGACTCGAGACGCACCGAGCCGCTCGCGATGCCGGGTACGGCGTAGAAGGTGGCGTCGCTCTTGAAGGTGGCCGTCCCGTCGTCGGCGGCCAGGCGCACCCGGAAGTCGTAGTGGCGCAGGTATTGCCCGTTGGCGGCACGCAGGGAGTAGCCGTTCGGCGCGGCGAGCCCCGGCACGATGGTGAAGGTGGCGTCCTGCCGGGTCTGGGCGTCGCTGGAGGCACTTACCTCGTGCAGATAGCCGAGGTAGTTCTGGTGCCTGATGAAGCGGGCCGGGTAGTTGACCGACCGCAATGATCGGGTCGTCCCCGTTGGGAGAGTGGCGGTGCCGGCGGCCCTGGCGTGCGTGAGCGTGCCGAATCCGAGCTGGTCGAAGCCGCCGCTGGTGGTCCCGTAGTCGCCGCCGCCGCCCTCCGGCCGCACCTGGGCGACGAACGCGGCCGCGTACGGCATGGCCAGTCCGCGCCTGACCGCGTAGTGGTGATAAACCATCTCCCAGACGGGGCGCACGTGGCCGCGGCCCGCCGAGGAGATGACGGTGTGCGTCTGCTGGGCGCAGTTCTGGCCGGTGCCCCAGGTGTATGCGGTGAACGGGACGTCCTCACCCAGGTTGTACTTGGCGATGTACTCGCAGGCCTTCATGAACCGGTTGTCGGCGTAGCCGTACAGGTCGATGCCCTGGTTCCAGGCCATCTCGCAGAAGGCGCCCATCTGGCCGACGCCCATCACAGTGTGGCCCTGGTCGCGTCCGCTCTCCTGCCACTGCGCGAGCCCGCCGCTGTGCAGGAACGGGATGGCGTGCATGATCGAGCCGTTGCCGGCTCCGGTCTTGAAGTAGGTGACGGCCCGGTCGATGAGGTCCTGGCGGTCGCAGAGCACGCCGATGGCCAGGACCGAGTTCATATTGCAGAGATCCCAGTTGGCCCAGTAGTTGGTGATGCAGGCGTCGTTGTGATTGGTGAGGAACTGCTCGTTGAGCGGGTGGAAGACGTTGAGCATCATGCGCTGGAAGCGGGGCAGGTCGAAGCCGCTGTATCCGCGCATGATCTCGCCTACGTTGGCGAACTGGTAGCCGTAGATGCCCGCGGCCAGGAACCGGTCGGCGTTGCCTGTGACCGTGGTGAGCGTTCCCGACCAGGCATTGAGGATGTCGCGGGCCTTGTCGCCGTGCGCCGTGCTGCCGCTGATCTTCCAGCACAGCGCGTTCTGGTAGGCGGCGTGGATGTCGTTGTAGAGCTGGGGGTAGTTCTGGCCGTCGCCGCCCCGGATGATCGTCGCGGTGGGGCGGGGCGTCCAGGTGCTCTGGGAGTGTGCGTTGGCCATGAGCCGGTCCCAGCCCGCCTTCCACGGCTGGGCGCCGGCGTTGACCTGGGCGCGCATGCGGTCGAAGTCGGCCTGGGTGTGTAGCAGGCCGGGGTGGGTCGCGGCGGCGGCGGGCTCGGCGCGGGTGAGCAGGGCCGCGCCGGCGCCGGCGGCGAGCGCGGTGTTGAGCGCGGTCTTGAGTGCGGCACGGCGGCTGACGGGGGTGCGTGCGGACATGACCTCTCCTTAGGGCTGTGCTCCTCTTCCGGGGCTCCTCTTTCGGGGCTGCTCTTTCGGGCTGCTCTTTTGGGGCTGCTCTTTCGGGGTCGGAAGGGGCGGTACGGCCCGCACCGAGCGGCGCGGGCCGTACCGCGGGTTCACAGACTCGCGAGCGCGACGCGGAGCCGCTCGGCGGCGGCGTCGATCTGGTCCTGACCGGCCAGGTCTGAGCGGGCGTGCTCCAGCGCGGCGGTCAGCTCGGCGGTGCGCCGGCTCGGGTCGATGGCCTCGGCCTCCTCGATGAGCAGGTCGAGCAGGGTACGGTCGTCGGTCATGGACAGGAACTCGATCTCAGCCACGTTCGTGTTGCCGGACGGGAAGGCGACGCGCAGCCACGGGTAGGCGGCGGTCCGCGGGATCGGGACCGTGTACCACTGCGCGGCCGCGACCCCGCTCACCGTGTGCAGGTCGGTCCAGGTGGCGCCGCCGTCGGCGGATCCCCTGAACACGGCCCCGTTCAGCCGCGTGACGTGCGTGACCCGCGGGTGGTAGCGGAGGGCGTCCAGGGCCGCAGCCTTCGGCAGGCGCACGTCGATCCAGCCCGACGACGTGGTCGTGTCGGTGGCGGTGGTCAGGTCGCCGTCGAAGGCGCGCCAGCCGTTCTGCGCCTTGGTGCCGCCGCCTCCCCATGCCTCGGCGGACGCCTCCACCATGGAGGGCTCGACGGTGACCTTCTGGAGCAGCGTGCCGACCGGCACGAGTTGTTCGACGGCGGCGTAGATCCGGTCGATCAGCCCGTCCTCGTCGCCTCCTGCCTTAGCCTCGGCGATCGCCTTGGTCAGCATGTAGTAGCTGCCCTTGGTGTAGTCGGCCGCGGGCAGTTTCTCCGCCTCGGCGATCATCGCGGCGAGCGGCTCGGCCGTGGCCATCAGCAGGCCCGTGCCCGGCCGCTCGACGCCGTCGGCGCCGATGGTCGCGATCCGGTAGAAGCGTGTGCCGTGCCGCAGCGGCTCGTCGGTGAAGGAGAAGGCCAACGCGTTGGGCAGGACCGGACGCCAGGCGGCGGCCGCGCCGTCCTTGCGGTACACGGTGAATCTGGTGGCGGTGTCCGGCTTGCTCCAGTGCAGCGTCACCTGGTCCTTGACCCGCTCCACGCGGGCGTACAGGGTGCCGTCGCGGTCCGGCGAGAGCGTGACGTCGGTGAACGTGGCCGCCGTGGCCGCCACGACGCCGGCGTACACGCCTTCGGGGAAGGGGGTGAACAGTTCGGCCACGAACGCCCACGACCGGCCGTCCTTGCTCGCCCACGCCCGCACGATGTGGGCGTCGGCGTCCCGTACGAGCTTGACGAACGGGTACTCGGCGGCGGTGTAGCCCTGGACGTTCGCGTTGATCGGGCTGCGCCGGTCGTCCTGCCAGTCGTGGCGGGAGTCGCGGGAGCGGTTCTGCAGGACAAGCCTGCCGGTGGCGTCCGCCCCGAAGTAGATGTAGCGGGCGTCGGCCCTGAGCATGACGCCGCTGGCCGGGCCCTGTGCTTGTTCGATTCTGGCGCTGATCGATCCGCTGCCGGTGAGCACCCTGTTGGAGAACAGCAGGGTGTCCTGGATGTCGCGCTTATCCAGGTAGTAGTCGTCGCCTTCGCCGAGGCCCTTGCCGTTGCCGCCGGTGAGCTCGACGCGTTGCCTGCTCGCCTTGACGTCGCCGATGATCTCGCCGATGCGGTCCATCGGCTCGGCAGGCGGCTCGACGGCCTGCGACGCCCACCCTTCGCCGTGCCGGTTGACCCCGGTCACGGTGTAGGCGCCCTGTCTTTCAGCCGTGAACGTCGTGCCGGGGACGCCGGTGGCGATCACCTTGCCGTCGCGCCTGATCGTGTAGGACTCGGCGCCGGCGGCCGGCTTCCAGGTGAGGGTGACGCCGTCGCGGTCGCGGAGTGCCTGCACGAAGTCCACGTGGTGCGGCCTGGGCCGCTCGGCCGTGGCGTCGCCCAGCTTCAGCACCATCGCGGTCTCGGGCGGCACGCTCACCGAGCCCTTGGCCACCTGCCTGCCCGAGACCAGGTCCAGGGCGTCGCCGGGCACGTCCAGGGAGAACGACCGCTCGTTCCCGTAGACGTCGCGGGTGGTGTTGAACGCGAACAGGTAGCTTCCGTAACGGGCGGTCAGGAAGTCGGCGTAACCGGAGTAGGGGGTGTCGAACTCGTAGTTCTCCCGCCGCACGGTGCCGACGCCCGGCTGGTGGGCGGCGGGCAGGATCTCGCCGGCCAGTGCCTGGGGCAGGCCGCCGTCACCCTTCTGCTGGTCCTCCATGAAGTCGACGTCGATGTTGTCCATCCGCAGGTTGTAGTCGCGGAAGGTGAACCGGGTGTCCGTGGCGATCTGCACGATGGCGTGGTGGTCCTTGGCCAGGACGTGGAGCCGCCCGTTCCCGGCGACGCCGCGCTGCCGTTCGAACAGCGAGCCGAAGATCCTGGTGTCGCCGTCGCGGAGGGAGACGAACATGTTGTCCACGTCCGCGAAGGCGAACCGCTCGTAGGCGGCCGGATCGACGCCGAGCGCGGCGAGTTGCTCCGGCGTGTACAGGGTGAAGTCCGTCTGCGGGAGCACGGCCCCAGCCGCCGGCCTGGCGCGCAGGTAGGCGTAGGTCTCGGGCAGCCACAGGTCGTACTTGCGCTTGGCCTCCACGGAGGAGAACGTGTTGAAGTACTGGTTGTCGGCGAGCTGCTGCTGGAGGAACCCGGCCGCCTCGTTCGCGTAGCGCCGGTACGGCTCCCATGCCGGGCCCGCGTACTTTTCGTTGTGCTCGGCCATGTGCTTGTCGAGCGCGACGTACTCCATCGTCCGGCCCTCGGTGTTGCGCAGCGCGTAGGCCGGCCAGCCCGGGTAACTGGCGTTGCGTTCGTCGACGACCATCTCGGCCAGAGCGACGCGCTTGCCGTCCGCGTCGACGCCGGTGTAGCGGGTGAAGCCGCGCGCGTGCAGGTTCTTCAGCGCCAGCTTGAGAATCTCGTCGTTGACCTTCTCGTCGCCCTTGTGCCCCCACGTGCGGAAGAACCACTCCGGCAGGTAGTTGGTGGCCTCGCCGTAGTTGGCGACGAAGGTGTTCTCCCTGGTCAAGCCGGCTTTCGTGAGGCCGGTGTAGTGCTTGCCGTACGGCAGGCGGCGCACCACCTCGCCGTCCGCGTCCAGCTTCGACTTGGCCAGGCCCTTGCCGACGACCTGCGCGAAGTCGTCGGTGAAGCGGGCGGTCTGGTCGTGGTAGAAGAGCGAGTGGTAGAGGTCCAGATCCTTGCCGTCGGGCCCCACCAGCACCTCTTCACCGAGGAAGGGCTCGGCGCCGAGCGACTCCAGCAGGATGCGGTGGCTCCTGGCCTTGCCCTCGTAGAACCGCGACCCGATCACCCGCAGGCCCTCGTGCGCCTCCCATGCGCCCTCGTAGGTGTACATGACCTGGTTGAAGATGTAGGACAGGCGTGCTCGGGCGAAGTCGAAGTTGGCCTTCAGCACCCGCTCGTACGCCTCCCGCCGGGACAACTCGCCGCCGTCCCAGTCCACGCCCTTGAGCGAGGACGGCCCGTCCTGCGTGCCGGTGACGAACGGCTCGTCCAGGAACGCCGCGAACTCCTCCGTGCCGTAGACCTCGGGGATCAGGTTCTCCACGATGTACAGGGCTTCGCCGAGCGCCCCGTAGTAGCCGCCCCAGTCGCCCTGGTGGCCGCCCCTCAGCAGCAGCCGGGTGTTGGCGTAGTAGTCCTTCACGTGGTTGTCGACGGCCTTGAACAGCCGCCGCAGCGCCGCCTTCTTGAGCTCGGGCGTGTTCGCCGGCACCCACGGCTCCAGCAGCGCGGAGGCGTAGAACCGCAGGTCCTCCTGGTAGCGGACGATCGACAACTTGGCGCCGGGGGAGGCGTCGAGTTGGGCGCTGTACTGGTTGAACAGGGCGATCTGGCTCTGCCGGTAGCGGTCGACCATCGCCTGCTTCTCGGCGTCGGACGGGCCTGGCGCGGGCGTCGTGTCCGGAGTGACCGGTCCCTGCTTCTCACCGGAGACGTCCAGGGACGCGGTGGTGTGCGTGTAGGCCTTGTAGTAGCCGCGGGAGTCGGCGGTCACGGGCTGGCTGAACCCGGCGTCATAGGTCCTGACGGTCATCTCCGCCACCCGCCGGCCACGCGTGTGCTCCAGCGGCAACATGATCGTGTTGTAGTAGAACCGGCCGGGCAGCGGCCTGCTCGAGCCGAGGTTGATCGCTTCGTAGTCGCCGGAGCGGCGGTAGCCGATCTGCTCGCCGTTGATGTAGGCGATCGTCTTGTAGGGCGAGACGTCGCTCCCCCAGAACTTCAGCGTGAAGTAGTTCTGCGCGACGGGGTCGACCGCCACCCTGAACCGCAGCTCGGCTCCCTTGACGCTCGCCGGGTCGGTCGGCTTGGCGACCCTGGCCGGCTCTCCCAGCGCCCCGTCCACTATTGCGGTGGACGCCGCCTGCAGCGCGTGCGCGGTCTCGGATGCGGTGTCGCCGAACGTGACCACGTCCACGTATCCGGCGGGCAAGGTGGTGTCCGCCGTCGCGGGGGCTGTGGCGAGAAAGGGCAGCAGCAGGATCGTGGCGAGCAGGCCGCGTAACGGGTGCCGTATGTGCATGGGGGGTGCCTTCACGGGAGGGATAGAAAACGTTCTCCTGGGAGAGTAGGCACGAGTTAGCCAACCGACAAGAAGCCGTTACCTAGGCGTTACATGGGCGAGCGGTGCGCGAGGGCATGTTTCCGCTGCTGGACGCCCAAGTCTGTGGCCTGCGGGATCGCTCCGCGTGGCCAAAGGTGCCCGGCCCCTTGCCGACCGGGGCCGATCACGCTTAATCTGAGCGCATATCGATAGACACCGATAACTACGACTGCGTGAAGCGCTCGGCGAACGCGGCCCGGTTGGCGGATTCCGGCACCCGATCCCAGACCGCGAAGACCACTCGTTCGAACACCCCTGACAACGCACCCTCCGCGGCCAAGTGGGCGCGGAACGCCTCCGCCACCTCGCGCGGGTCGTTGCGGAACACCCCGCATCCCCACGCCCCGAGGACCAGTCGGCGGGCGCCGTGGTGGGCGGCGACGGCCAGCACCCGTTCGGCCCGCTCGTGCAGCACCCGCCGGATGCGGTCGCGCAGGCCGGGGTCGTGGCGCAGCGCCTGCCCCGCGTTGGGGGCGGCCGAGGTCAGGAACGAGACCGCGTACGGCTCACGCAGCAACCGGCCGTCGCCGCCCCGATGCACGGGCACGTCGGGGGACCAGATGACGCGGTGGCTGTAGAGCAGGTCGGGAGAGGCCCGGTGGGCGGCGTAGTAGTCCGGCGCCTGGAGGAGGCAGGGGTACAGAAGGCTGTGGCGGCACAGGTCCTCTTCCTGCGCCTTGGCGCCGTTGAGGTAGCCGCCACCGGGGGTGCGTGCCGACGCGAAGTTCAGCACGGCGATCCGCCCGGCGCCGGCGAGGTGGAGCCGGCGGGCGGCCTGGAGCGTGTCCTCGGCGCTGACCTCGAACGACGTCACCTGCCCCGGCACGGCAGGGGGCACGGCGACGGACATGTCGGCCGGATGGCTCACGGTGCCGGCGACGGCCGCCTCGAGCGCGGGGCCCACGCTGACGAGCGTGCCGTCGTCGGCGGTGTACCGGCCGTCGGCCACGATCTGTTCGTTGGCGGCGGCGATGCCGCGCAGTCTTCTGCTCACACGCCCGCATGCTAGATGGCGCGCGGCTCTTTGGGCGCCGGTGTGGGCGGCGACCTGCGGTAGCAGATCTCATGGACATGTGTCCGACAAGTACTGGACATGTGTCCGATACCTTCCTACAGTGTCCGGCATGGCTCTCACCGGAGTTCCCCCCGCGGCGTTCATGCGTACCGGAGACCTGGCCGACCCGCGGGCGCAGCGGACCCGCGCTTTATTGCTGGCCGAGTTCGAGCGCCAGCTCGCGCTCACTGGCCAGGTGCCGACCGTGGCCTCGCTCGTGCGCGAGGCCGGGGTGAGCCGCAGCGCCTTCTACTGCCACTTCACCTCCATCGAGGAGCTCGGCATCGCCGCGGTCCGAACCGCGCTGGACGAGCTGGGCGAGCGGGACACCGCGATGCGGCGCGCCAACGATCTGTCCGGCGCGAGCGTCACCCGGATGACGTACGGCGCCTTCTTCGCGCACATCGCCGGGCATCGGCACCTGTACGCGACGCTGGTGGCCGCGGCAGGCGACGGCTCGGCACGCGAGGAGCTGCGGGAAGCGCTGGTCCGCCAGACCCAGCAGTCGATCGAGGCGGTGCCAGGGCGCCCGGAAAGGCTCGACAGCCGGCGGGCCGCGGCGTTCGTCATCGGCGGCGTCCTGGCCGTGCTGTCGGAGTGGCTGCACGATCCCCAGCCGTGCGATCCCCATGAGCTCGCAGAAACGATCATGGCGCTGATGCCGCCGTGGCTCGTCGGCACCGACAACGCCCTGCCGGCGCTCCAGGTCGACATCGGCACGGAGTAACCCCCCACCCGCCGCTCCGCACAGGAGGAACCCCCCATGACGATGACGCTCGACCCGGAGATCGCAGCCGTCCTGATGGCGCAGGCCGAGGCGATGACCGGGATCACCCTGCCCGAACGGGGCGACGCCCTCGCCCTGCGGGCGATGATCGACGATACGCTGAAGATGTCGTTCGACGCCCTGCCGGACGCCCCCGACGTCACGATGACGCCGTACACCGCCACGGCCGGCGACGGCGCCGACGTCCCGATGCGCTGGTACACCCGGACCGGCTCGCGTACCGGCGCCGCCGTCGTCTACATCCACGGCGGCGGCATGATCTGCGGAACGCTGGACAACTACGACCGGCTGGTGCGCCACTACGTGCAGCTCGCCGGTGTGCCGTTCCTCGCGGTCGGCTACCGGCTGGCGCCGGAGTTCCCCGGCACCACCCCGGCCGAGGACTCCTTCGCCGGTGTCAGATGGATCTTCGAGCACGCGGAGGAGCTGGGAGTCGACCAGGCGCGCATCGCGTTGATGGGCGACAGCGGCGGGGGCGGCGTCGGCGCGGGCGCGGCCATCCTCGCCCGCGACAACGGGGTGCGGCTGGCCATGCAGATCCTGATCTACCCGATGCTGGACGACCGCAACACCAAGCCCGACGCAGTGCTTGCCCCCATGGCGGTGTGGACCTACGACAACAACTACACCGGCTGGAAGGCACTGCTGGGCGACGCCCTCGGCACGCCTTCTGTGTCCCCGGTGGCGGCGCCGGCCCGCTTGCGGGACTTCACCGGACTGGCGCCGGCCTACATCGAGGTCGGCGACCTGGACATCTTCCGCGACGAGAGCATCGCGTACGCCAGCCGACTGCTGGCCGCGGGCATCTCCTGCGAACTGCACGTCCACCCCGGGGCTCCGCACGCCCACGACTGGCTCAACCCGAACGCGACCATCAGCAGGCGCGTGGTCGCCGACCGGGTGCGCGTCATCACCGCCCTGTAGGGGAACCGCAAAGACCTCACCTTTCCCCGCCGACCCCGATGACCGTGCCGAAACCTATTTAGAACACACGACCTGATCATCGGCAACAAAACACACGCAGACTCACCTCCGACCAATCATGGAGGTGCGTGTTGGGGAACAGCAGACGCGAGTTCCTGTCCGCAGTGGGGTTGTCCGGCGGGGCAGGCGCGCTCTTCGCGACCATGGGGGCGCTCGGGCTCGCGCCGACCGCAGAGGCGTCCGCGAAGGGCGCCTTCGACCCACCGCAGTCATCCGACTTCTCGCTCACCGGACGGTCCGCGAAGAAGGTGGTGATCCTCGGCGCGGGAGTGGCCGGGCTGGCCACGGCGTACGAATTAGGCAAGGCGGGCTACGACTGCACGATCCTGGAGGCCCTCGACCGGGTCGGCGGGCGGAACTGGACCATCCGCGGCGGCGACCGATTGACCGAACTGAACGGCTCCACGCAGGTCGCGCGGTTCCGGGACGGCGTTTACCTCAACGCCGGACCGGCGCGGCTGGCGCAGTGGATGGTCACCATGGACTACTGCCGTGAGCTGGGCGTGGACCTGGAGGTCTTCACGAACTCCAACGCGCAGGCGTACATCTATCACCAGGGCATGCCGGCCCCCGTCCGCTGGCGCACCGCCAAGGCCGACGTCCACGGGTACGTCTCGGAGCTGCTGTCACGGGCGACCGACGCGGGGGCACTGGACGCCGCGCTGACCGCGGAGGACAAGGAACGGCTGATCGCGTTCCTGTCGAGCTTCGGAGCGGTGGGCAACAAGGCGAGCGGCTTCAAGTACACCGGGAGCTCGCGCCGCGGCTACAGCGTCGGCCCGGGCGCGGGCGAGCAGCCGGGCACGGTGCTCGGGCCGGTGCCGTCGCTGTCGGAGGTGCTGGCGAGCGGCATCGGGCAGCGGTTCGCGTTCGAGTTCGGCTACGACCAGGCGATGCTCATGTTCCAGCCGGTCGGCGGCATGGACCAGATCCCGCGGGCCTTCGCCGACAAGATCGGGCGCCAGCGGATCAAGCTGAGCTCCGCCGTAACCAAGATCACCGATCTGCCGGACGGCGTGGAGGTGGAGTACAAGGACCGGCACGGACGCACCCAGAAGATCAAGGCGGACATGTGCGTCGCGGCGATGCCCCCGCACGTTCTCGCCAAGACGGCGCACAACCTCGGCGCGGAGGTCCAGGCGGCGCTCGCGACACCCACCGTGGCGAGCTCGGGCAAGATCGGGCTGGAGTACCGCCGCCGCTGGTGGGAGGTCGACGAGGACATCTACGGCGGCATCACCAGCACCGACCTCGACCTCGCCACGATCTGGTACCCGTCCTCCGGGTACGGCTCGTCCCGCGGCCTGGTCGTCGGCTACTACAACTTCGGCGCGCAGGCCGACGCGTACGCGGCGCTCTCGCCTGCCGACAGGGAGCGGCGGGCGGTCGAGCAGGGGATGAAGATCCACGGCGCGAAGTACCGCGACGAGCTGGCGTCGTCGGTGTCCATCGCCTGGAAGCTCCAGCCGTACATCGAGGGCGCGTGGGTGGGCTGGCCGTCCAGGCAGGGCGCGTACCAGCTGCTCAACAAGCCCGCCGGTCACGTGTACTTCGCGGGCGACTGGCTGAGCTACATGATCGCCTGGCAGTCGGGTGCTCTGGAGTCGGCCCGCAAGGTCGTCACCGAGCTGCACCAGCGCGTCCTGAGCACCTCCTGAGAGGACCTCTCCATATGAAGATCCGCACCGCGGCCCTCGCCGCGGCCGCCGTCCTCGTCCTGGGCACGGGCACGGCCGCCGCCACCACCTGGTGGTCGCCCAAGCCCACCGAGGTCAGGCCCTTCCTCCCCGCGGGCAACACCAACCCGGCGATCGCCGACGGCGTGGCGCTCGGGAAGCTCGTCGCCACGTACACCGCCAGCGGGCTGGGCGCGGCGGCGGCCAACCCCGCGGCCCCGGCCGACTCCCCTGAGCGCTACGTCGACTTCCCGGGCGGTGTGCTGCCCCCCGGCGTCACGATCACCGAGGCGCAGGCACTCAACGTGCTCAAGCGCATCAAGGCCAACCTCACCGCGGCCGGCCTGGGCCTCGGCGACGTGGTCTCGATGCGTGCCTATCTGGAGAAGCCGCCGGGCGCGGCGGAGGCGGACTTCGCCGGCTGGAACCGCGCCTACCGCCAGTTCTTCGCCAACGTGGACCTGGCCACCGGCAACCCCGTCCCCGTCCCGCTGGGCACGGCGCCGCCCGCCCCGCCGATGGAGGCCAACGCCGCCCGCCCGGCCCGCGTGACGATCGAGATCGCGAACCTCCCCGTGGCGGGGTGGCTCGTCGAGGTGGAGGTCGTCGCCGCCTACAACCGCTGACCCAGCCGTCCCGGGACCCCGGTCCTGTCCTGGCAGGACCGGGACCCGCGCCTCATGCGCTCAGGACCGCCGGCCTGGTGGAGTGCTCGGCATGAACCGACAGCTCACCACCTTCGCCGTGGCGCTCCCCGCGCTGGTCCTGCCCACTGTTGCCCTGGCCGTTGCCCAGGGTGCGAACATCGCCCACCTTGACCAGGCCCCGTCCCCGCCCAAATCGCCCTCTTCGGTCAGGCGTTCCTCCCTGCCCTGGCCGCTCTGATCGCCACCCGCCGCCTCGACTGGGGCTTCCGCCGGGTCCCGCTGGACGTGCTGATCGGCCTGGTCCCCGGCGTCGTGCCCTTCCTGGTGCTGGCGCTCGGCGAGCAGCTCGGCTGGAGCTCCCTGCTGACCGTGCGCCTGGCCGAGACCCGCGGCCCCGACGCCACCGCGCTGATCGTCGGGCTTGCCTGGGCCGCGTTTCACTATCCGCTGATGCTGTTCGTGCCCGGCGCGGTCGAGCCCGGCGTGCCCGCCGCCTACGCCATGGCGATCTTCACCGTCGAGGCCGTGGCGCTGGCGTTCCCGCTGGTGTGGCTGCGGCTGCGGACCGGCAGCATCTGGCCGGTCCTGCTCTTCCACGCCACGCTGAACGCCTCCATCTACTTCGTCGCCCAGCCGATGACCGGCCCCGGCACGGCATCGGCATGGCTGCTGGGCGAGGGCGGCCTGCTCACCTCCGCGGCCACGGTGCTCGTCGTGCTCGCCACGGCGCGCCTGTGGCGGGTCAAGGACTTCAGGAGCCCGGCAGCGGAGCGTCCGGTTCCAACGGTTGCGGCGTGACCACCAGCTTGACCACCCCTTCGCTGTGCGGCACCGCCCGCCATACCAGCCAGTCCGAGCGCACGGCGTCGGCGGCGATGGGTACGTACGTGACGCGGAAGACTCCCTTCCTGCCGTCGTTGAAGGAGAAGATCGTGGTGCCGCCGGGGTCCGACTTCACCAGCTCATAGACGACCTGCAGGTCACGCTTGCGTACCTCGTCGAGCACCTCGCCGACGGTGCGATCCTCCAGCCGCACGCCCTCGAGCACCTCCCCCGGCATCGTAGCCGTGGCCGCCGCCAGGTAGACCTCGCCGGGCTCCGCCGGCCGACCGAGCTGGGCACGTACGTCGCCCTCGAAACCGACAGGAACCCGGAATGCCAGATGACATCCCGCCTCGCCGATCTTGCAACCGCTGGGTTCGAGGCCGCCCTCGAAGGTCCCCGCGGGCTTCGGTCCGGGCCGTGCCCGGACCAGATCACCGACGAAGCTGGGCGAGACGGGCACGAGCTGCAGGTCGACGTCCAGCCCGACGGCGCGGAAGGCCTTGGCGTATTCGGCGTGCTCGGCCAGCGGATCCTTGATCCTGGCCACCCACTGCCCGTTCTCCTGCCTGATGTCGATGGCCGAGCTGGCATAGGACGTGGCGCTTCCCCCGATCCCGGCCACGACGCTCGGGCCGACCACGGCGGCCGCTGCGAGCCCGGCCGTCACCACCACGCCGGCGACCAGCCGACGCCACCGATGAGGTCGCCGCGTCTTCGCCGGCTCGCCCGGCCGCCAGCCGATGGCCAGGGCGAGCTCATCGGGATCCCGCAGGGCGATCTGCGATCTCATCTTCTCCAGCAGTTCAGTCTCGTTCATCGAGCGCCTTCCGAACTTTGGCGCGGGCGCGGTTCAGCCGCGACCGCACGGTGCCCACAGGAATGTCCAGGACGTCAGCCACCTGCTGGTAGTTGAGGTCACCCCAGGCGATCAGCAGCAGGACGTCACGATCTCCTTGACGCAGCCCGGCCAGCGCGGCCGCCAGGTCCGAGGTTCCCGCGGCGGCGGTGACCTGTTCGGCGACCAGGTCGGCGTGGCCTTCCAGCACGGGGTCCACACCGGTGCGTGCCAGCGCGCGGTACATCCGCGACTCCGACCGGTGGTGGCGGCGCATCAGGTTCGTCGCGATGCGCCACAACCACGGCAAGGCGTCGCTCCGGGCCTGGTCGTAGCTCTCCCGCTTGCTGAACGCCACGTGGAACGTCTCCGCCACGATGTCGTCGGCGAGATCGCCGCCGAGCCGGCGGGCGGCGTAGCGGTGCAGGGGCGGGGCGTGTCTCCTGAACAGCTCACCGAAGTATTGGGGATCGTCGAAGGAGCGCGCGATTAACGTCGCGTCGTCACTCTCCGAACGCATCACATCAGGTAGGGGCATACATGTCCTTCTCACCGTGACCGGGTTACACCTACTACTAGCCCGGTACGGCACCCAGAGTTCACGCCCGCTGAACATCCTGGGGGCGGCCCGCGTATCTCCCCATGGATCGGCACCACAGTCCACTGGGACGAGGAGGCATGGTCGTGGCCGCGGCGACATGGCGTGGGCGAACAGCAGCCGCATTAGCGCTGGCCTCGGTCGTGCTGGCCGCGGCCCCTGGGACCGCCCTGGCCGATCCCTCGCCCGCCCAGGCGAGGGCCAAGCTGGTGAAGCTGAACGAGCAGGCCGACCAGCTGGTCGAGAAGTACAACCGGGCCACCGAGACCTACAAGACGGCCAAGAAGAAGTACGACGTGCTCAAGACCGAGCTCGCCGGCAAGGACGCCCGAGCCGACGCCCTGCGCCGGGACCTCGTCACCCTTGCCGTGAACGACTACAAGTTCGGCCCGTTCGGGAGCTGGGCGCCGTTGACCGCCCCGAGCAACCCCGAGGCGATCCTGGGCACGATGGCCTCGCTCGAGGAGATGGCGCGAGCGCGGGCGGCGAAGGCGGACGCCTACGAGGCGGCCATCAAGGAATTGCGCAACCGGCACGCCGAGGCCAAGACCGTCCTGGCCGCGGCCGAGGCCGCCCGCGACAAGGTCCGCGCGAAGAAGTCCAAGGTCGACAAGATGGTCACGGCGCAGACCAAGCTCATGCGCCGGCTGGGCCTCTTCAGGACCGGCAACCCCGACAGCCCCGGCATCCAGTACACCGGCCCGGCCTCCGGCAACGCCCGCTCGGCGCTCGAGTTCGCCTTCGCCCAGGTGGGCAAGCCGTACCGGTACGGCGGCACCGGGCCGGGCTCCTTCGACTGCTCCGGCCTCGTCCAGGCCGCCTGGCGCAACGCGGGTGTGTCCCTGCCGCGCACGACTTATGACCAATGGAGCTGGGGCGCCGACCGTCGTGTCCCGCTGGACAACGTGGAGCCCGGGGATCTGCTCTTCAGCAGAGGGCTCGGGCACATGGGCATGTACGCCGGCAACGGGAAGATGGTCCACGCGCCCCAGACCGGGGACGTCGTCAAGGTCGTCGACCTCGACGACTACTGGCGTACCCGCCTGCTCGGCGCCGTGCGCCCCTGACGCCCGCCGGGTGAACGGCGCTCAGTCCTCACCGACCACGGTCAGGTCGTCGCCCAGCGCGGCGGCGATCTCCGCGGCCCGGGAGTGATCGTCCAGTCGTCGTGTCAGGTAGGCGCAACCATGGTGGTGCTTGCGCGACCACCAGGCGGCCGAGCCGCCGATCCCGCCCTTGGCGATCTTGCCATGGTCGCGGACGAAACCCAGTGTCCAGGTGATCCTGGTGCCGAAGACCTCGTCGAAGTCCGTGACCTGCGGGGCGAGCAGTTCGGCGTGCAACCGTGGACCGAGCAACGCGCGCAGGGGACCGTCCTCGCCGGTCAGATGGGAGAAGAACGCCGCCATGGCGGTCGCGGTCGTGTGCAGGTTGACCGCGCCGAACACCGCCTGCCGCCAGGCCCTGGAGTTGGTCCGGTCGGTGCCCAAGGCCCCGGCGGGGATCTGCAGCCACGGCGCCGCGTGCAGGAGGCGCGGCCACTCCGGGTCGGCGTACTCCAGGTCGGCGACGCGGTCCAGCGCGTGATCCGGCACCGCGAACCAGGCGTCCAGGCTCAGCGCGGGTCGTACCACGTCGTTGAACATCTCCCCCAGCGTCGTGCCGGCGCTCGCGCGCAGGATGCCGTCGACCAGATGGCCGTAAGTCAGCGCGTGCTCGCCGAGCGACGTTCCTGGAACGTACTCCGGCGCCGCCCGCGCCAGGGTTTCCCGCAGCCCGGCGTCGTCCAGCAGGTCCAGGTCCGCGGCCTCGGCGGGGAAACGCGGCTGGCCGGCCCGGTGCGTGAGCACCTGGCGCAACGTGGTCTGTTCCTTGCCCCGCACCCCGTATGCGGGCCAGTGCCGGGCGATCGGCTCGTCCAGGTCCAGCGCGCCGTCACGCACCGCGACCAGGGCGGCGAGCGTCACGAACGCTTTCGACAGCGAGTACGGCATGACGAGCGTGTCGGCCTGCCACGGGCGGGTCCGCGCGGCGTCGGCCCATCCCCCGCTCAACCGGACGACTTCGCGGCCGTCCCGCCAGACGGACAGACCCGCCCCCGTCTCCCGGCCGTCGTCCACCAGCTTCTCGAAGACCTGGCGCACCGCGTCATACCCGTCCGCGACGAACCCTTCGACGTGCGCGTGCCGGGGAGCCGGCCTCGCGGGTCTCTCGAATGCTTCGCTCACTTCGCACACCTCCCGGAGTGGTGGTCACCTTTTCCGACGACTATACCCCCATGGGGTATTCTCGACAATGGCATCTTCGGGTGGGCGACGGAGAACGGCGGCGATCCCGAGGTTCCAGATGACCGGCTTGACCTGGAGTGCGCTCCAGCAGACAGGGTGGACCTCATGCGCAAAGCCATGAGAACTCGTGCCATCGGAAGCCACAACGTCGGCGTCATCGGGCTCGGGGCCATGCCCATGTCGGTGGCCGGGCACATGCCGGACGAGGCCCAGTCGATCCGTACCATTCTCGCGGCCCTGGACGCCGGCGTGACCTTGATCGACACTGCTGATGCCTACACACCGTCGCACACCGACGTCGGCCACAACGAGCGCCTGGTCGCGCGGGCCCTGTCCCTGTGGGGCGGCGATGCCGGCACCGTGCTGGTCGCGACCAAGGGCGGGCACACCCGCGTGCCGGACGGCTGGGACATTGACGGCCGCCCGTCGTACCTCAAGGAGGCCTGCGACCGTTCGCTGAAGGCGCTCGGCGTCGACAGCATCGGCCTCTACCAGCACCATCGGCCCGACCCGCGGGTGCCGTACGAGGAGACGATGGGCGCGCTGAAGGACCTGCACGACGCCGGCAAGATCCAGATGGCGGGCATCTCGAACGCCAACCCGGAGCAGATCAGGCTCGCCCACGAGATCCTCGGCGACCGCCTGGTGAGCGTCCAGAACGAGTACTCGCCGCGGTTCCGCTCCAGCGAACCCGAGATCGACGTCTGCGCCGAGCTCGGCCTGGCCTTCCTGCCGTGGTCGCCGCTGGGGGGCATCAGCCGTACCGGGGAGCTGGGCCGGCACAACGCCGCCTTCAACGAGATCGCCGAGGAACGCGGCGTGTCTCCCCAGCAGGTCTGCCTCGCCTGGGAGCTGGCCCGCAGCCCGGTGATCATCCCGATCCCCGGCGCCAGCCGCCCGGAGACGATCCTCGACTCCGCCCACGCCGCCACACTCGAGCTCACCAAGGAAGAACTCTCTGTCCTCGGCTGAGCAAAAGCCCATATTTTACGCGTTGCCGTGGCCGGCCGATCGCCACCGGGCGAAGCGCAAGATCCCGGCGCCGGTGAAGTAGGCGATCAAGGTCGTGGCGGGCCAACCGTGCGCGTCCGGGCCCGTCAGCGCGACCCCGAGGAGGCCCGCCAGAACCCCGCCCAGGCCGAGGACCGCAAGCACGCCCGCCACCGCGCCGGCCGCGGCTCCCGGTGCGGGGCGGGGGCCGGCGCGCCGCTCGACGGGCCCGAACACCAGCACCAGCACGCCGAGGATCAGCGTCAGCACGGCCAGCCAGGGCAGTCGCATCAGCAGCCACGCGGGCGACCCGGGCGGGAACACCAGCACGCCCGTCCGGTGCAACGCCAGCGCGCCGAGCACGGCAGCCGTCATGTGCCACAGGAACAGCGTCATGATGACCGAGTTGACCGCCACGACCACCGTCCATGGCCGCGGCCGCCGCAACCACCGGGCGGCCGGAGCACGGAGCGACAGGGCGAGCCCGGTCTGCGTCGCCGCCAGCGCCAGCAACGCGAGCGTGGGAGGCGAGGTGTTCTGGATCTCCTCCCCCGCCAGCCCCACCATGCTGATCGGGTAGGGCCCTGCCACGGTCAGCAGCACCAGCACGACCAGCCCGGCGAACGCCATCGGCACTCCGACGCCCGGCCGTGCGGGCAGCCGCCCGTCCTGCCAGGCGAAGCCCAGCTGATGAATGGCCAGCCAGGCCAGGAGGAAGTTTCCCTCAGCCGCGACGGGCGTCTCCAGCCCCAGCCGGGCGGCGTCCCCGACGCCGACCAGAACCGTCAGCACGATGGGCCCGGCCAGGCCGTACCGGCGGTGGAGGGCGTGTGTCAGCGGGGTGAGGACGACCACGGCCAGGTAGGCGACCAGGAACCACAGCGGGATTCCGGCCGCCCACACCGCGGTGCCGACGAGTCCGGGATCGGCCCCCAGTGCCCGCGCCGCCAGGGCCGAGCCTGTCAGCACGGCGAGCACGACGGTGGTGGGCCGTACGAGCCGGTCGGTACGGCGCAGCACCCAGCCGGCCGCGTCGCCACCGCGGTCGCGGTGGGCGGTCAGCGAGACGGCGTTGGCGTACCCGCCGACCAGGAAGAAGACGGGCATGACCTGGAACAGCCAGGTCAGGGGACGTGTCCATGGCACGATCTCCAGCACGCTGCCGGCCCGGACGTCCCCACCGGGGGCCGCCTGCACGTGCACCGCCAGCCAGTGCCCGGCGACGACGGCCGTGATGGCTATCGCGCGGAGCAGATCGACAAGCCGCTCACGCTCCGGCGGGGTCCCCTCCGCCAGCCGCCGCATTTCCTGAAGCACCCGCATCGACCACGCCTCGCCTGCGGCGTCAGCCGGTCAGCCCTGGATCCCGGCCATGGACTCCAGCCGCCGGACCCGATCGGCGATGGGCGGGTGCGTGGAGAACAGCCGCCCGAGGCCACCGCCGCGGAACGGGTTGGCGATCATGAGGTGGGAGGTCGACTCCAGCCGCGCGTTCTGAGGGAGCGGCACCTGCCGCGTACCGGCGTCGATCTTCCGCAGTGCGGCGGCCAGCCCCAGCGGGTCCTGCGTCAACCGGGCGCCCGATTCGTCCGCCTGGTACTCCCGTGCCCGCGAGATGGCCAACTGGATCATCGCGGCGGCCATCGGCCCCAGGATCATCAGCACCAACGCCCCGAACACCCCCGGCCCGTTGTTGCGGCCGCCGCCGCCGAAGAACCCCACCATGTACGCCAGGTAGGTGATCATCGTGGCCAGCGCGCCCGCCACGGACGAGATGAGGATGTCGCGGTTGTACACGTGGGACAGCTCATGCCCGATGACCGCGCGCAGCTCACGCTCGTTCAGCAGCTGGGTGATGCCATAGGTCACGCAGACCGCCGCGTGCTGCGGATTGCGGCCCGTGGCGAACGCGTTGGGCTGCAGGATCGGCGACATGTACAGCCGGGGCATCGGCTCGCCCGCCCGCTCCGACAGCTCGCGGACCACCCTATGCAGATCGGGCCAGTCGGACGGGCCGAGCTGCTGCGCGCGCATCGAGGACAGCGCGATCTTGTCCGAGAAGAAGTAGGCGACGGCGTTGCTCACGAGGGCGACCAGGACGGCGATCTGAACCCCGCGCCCGCCGCCGAGCCACCACCCCACCAGAATGATCAAGGCGGACAGAGCACCGAGCAGGACAGCGGTACGCAGGCCGTTGTGGTGCATGACAGCCTCCTTTCCCCTGCTCACCCCCTACCCCTTCGGGGCTCGCGGATGCCGGGCGCAGGCCCGAGACCGCGTGTGACGGCTCGGGCCCATGCCGTCTACCGCCCGGCCGGGACGATCCGATAGTCGCCGCCTGGGCGGGTGCGGAAGGTCACGGTGTCACCGTCGGCGGTGTACGCGACCGGCCGCCCGCGGTCCGTCGTGACCCGGACCCCGCCGCGGAACGCGTCACTGCGCAGCTTGACCGTGCCGCCATCGCCGGCCGTCAGCCGTGCCTCGGACAACCGCCCCGACGTCCACGCCAGGCCCACGGTGTGGGCGCCGCGGGCACGCAGCCCGCTCACGCGGCCGTCCGCCCACGCGGCAGGCAGTGCCGGCAGCAGGTCGATCACCCCGAGGTGGCTCTGCAGCAACATCTCCGTCATGCCGGAGGTGGCGCCGAAGTTGCCGTCGATCTGGAACGGCGGGTGCGTGTCCCACAGGTTGGCCAGTGTGCTGGTCTGCAGCTGGTCGCTCAGCAGCTTGTGCGCGCGGTCGCCGTCGAGCAGCCGCGCCCAGAAGTTGATCTTCCAGGCTTTGCTCCAGCCGGTGCCCGCGTCGGTGCGGGCGTTGAGTGAGACCTTGGCCGCCTCGGCGAGCTCCGGCGTCGTGCGCGGCGAGACCTGCCGTCCCGGGTGCACCGAGAACAGGTGGGAGACGTGCCGGTGGGTCTCCGCCGGGTCGTCGATGTCCTCCTTCCACTCCTGCAGCTGCCCCCACCGGCCGACTCGCAGGCCCGGGTCGAGCTTGGCCAGCACGTCACCGGCGGCGGCCGCCTGCTTCCGGTCGCCGACCAGCTCCGCGGCCTCCCGCAGGTCCGTGAACAGGTGCCAGAGGATCTGCTGCGACATCGCGGCCCCCGCCCCCGCCGTGGTGGGCCCGATCTCGGGAGATCGGCTCGGGATGGCGACGAGCCTGCCGTCCCTGGGGTCGGTCTGCAGGAAGTCGTGCCAGAACTCCGCGGTCTCCTTCATGACCGGGTACGCGGTCCGCTTCAGGAACTGCTTGTCCAGCGTGAACCGGTAGTGGTCGTAGAGCTGCAGCGACAACCAAGCGCCCGACTCGGGGAAGAAGTAGGCGGGATGGTCCCAGGCGCCGGTGTGGCCGAAGATGTTCGAGGCGTGGTGGGCGACCCAACCGTCCGCCCCGAACATCTGCTTTGCGGTGACCCGGCCGGGTTCGCGCAGCCCGTCCACGTAGGCGTGCAGGGGTTCGGCCAGCTCGGCCAGGTTGGTCATCTCGGCCGGCCAGTAGTTCATCTGCAGGTTGATGTTGAGGTGGTAGTCGGACTGCCACGGCGGGGCCTCGAGGACGTTCCAGACGCCCTGGAGGTTCGCCGGCAACGACCCCGGCCGGGAGGAGGCGATGAGCAGGTAGCGGCCGTACTGGTAGAAGAGCTGCTCCAGCGCCCGGTCGGCGGCCGGGGCCGTGCCGTACCGGGCGAGCAGGTCGTCGGTCGGCACGGCGGGCAGGCTTCCGCCCAGGTCCAGCCGTACCCGGTCGAACAGGGCGGCGTGGTCGGCCCGGTGCGCGGACAGCAGCTTGGCGTAGCCGCCGGCCGCGGCGGCGTCGACCCGCGCCGTGAGCTTGGCGTGCGGGTCCTCGCCCTTGTACGTGGGGTAGTCGGGGGCGTAGTCGGTGCCCGTGCCGAGGATGAGGACCACGGAGTCCGCGCCGGTCACGGTGACGGTCCCGTCGGAGTTGTCGGTCCTGGTCCCGCCCTGGTTGAGGACCTGGAGCTGGGCCTCGTACGCCATCGCGTTGCTGCTCAGCGCACCCTTGACGGTGATCCGGCCCTCGGTGGCCGCGGCGGTCGCCGAGCGGTTGGCGGGCACGGCGATCCTGGCGGTGAACGTCACGCCCCCGGGGCGGTCGGCCGCGACCCTGGCCACAACGACTCCGGCGGGCGCTGAGGCGAAGTACTCACGGGTGTGGCGCACGCCGCCGGCTGTGAACGACACGCCCGCCACGCCGCGCGAGATGTCCAGCTCCCTGCGGTAGTCCGCCACCTGCGCCGGCAGCCCGGGGAAGGCGAGGCGCACGTCGCCGAAGCTCTGGTAGGCGCCGAACCTGCGATGGCGCGGCGTGTCGGACTTATGTCCCAGCGCGGCCAGCACATCGTTGGGCGAGATGCCGCCTTCCTTCCAGATCCGCTCCCTGATGGCTTCCAGCGCGCCGGGCCGAGGGGCGTCCCAGTTGCCGTAGTTGTAGTCGGAGACGCCCGGGCCGCCGGTCCACAGGGTCTTGTCGTTGAACTGCAGCCGCTCGGCCTGCACGCCGCCGAACACGGTGGCGCCCATCGCGCCGTTCCCGATCGGCAGCGAGCGCGTCTCCCAGCCTTCGTTCGAGTCGGGGGCCGGTTCGTCGTACCACAGCGTGTACGGCTGCGCCGCGTGCCCGGCCTGCGCCTGCGTGGCCGGGACCACGGTGAGCGCCGCGCCGAGAGCCAGCGCGATCGGCCCTGCCAGTAACCGTTTCTTCATGAGGGTGTGCACCTATACGTCGGATGTGTGCGGAGGATTAGGTCGGAGGTCTATCGGTCACAGGTCGTGATCCGGGCGTGCCAGCGGCAGGCGATCGCCGCGTACCCGCCCTCGGCGGGCACCGCCACGCTCAGCCGGTCGCGCGGCCCGTCGATCACGTGGCTCTCCCGCACCAGGCCACTGGGGCCGTCGCGGACGACCTCGACCAGCCACCGGCCGTGCAGCATGCTCAGCGGCACGTCGAGCGTCCGAGCCGCGCCCGACACGCCCGCGCCCACGAACCACCGATCGCCGCTGCGCCGGGCCAGCACCACATGGTCGGCCGGACGGCCGGACAGCAGCCGCGTCTCGTCCCAGGCGGTGGGCACCTGCTCGAGGAACCGTTCGGCCTCGGGCCTGGCCTGGTAGGACTCGACGGTGCCGGCCAGGTTCTGCAGACCGGACTCGTACGTCACCGCCAGCCCCAGCTCGTGCGCGTCGGACGTGGGCCGGCTCGGCCGGTGGAAGGCCATCGGCGTGTAGTCCATGGAGCCGATCACGTTCCTGGTGAAGGGCAGGGTGGTCACGTGCGCGGTGGTGAGCGTGCGTTTCTCGCCGCCGTGCACGCCTTCCATGGTCATCACGTGCGGCCAGGTGCGGTGGATGCCCTTGGGGACGGTCGAGCCGTGGAAGTTGACCAGCAGGCGGTTCGCGGCCAGCGCTGGAGGATCTCGTCGTACCAGCGCTGGCACTCCTGCGACTCGGCGTCCGTCAACTGCACCTCGCCTGGGGGGAGAGGGCTTGCTCTCGCGACGTCCGGCTGGCTGCCGGACGACCGTAGCGTGCGGGCGGTTGACTGCGCCCCGGGCGGCATGCCGCGCCCGTGATGGGGTGATGGCCGATAGCGGGTCGGGAGCCGTTTCCCGGTCGCCCGGTGCCTTCGACCCCGTTCATCACTGGACGTAACCATAGCATCACCCATCGACGCTCTATATGCCGTTCCACTGGTAGGGGAGGAAGTACCAGCCCGCGTCCACCGCCACATACGGCCAGCCGCGCCGCGAGGCGTAGTCGACGTACCCCTTCTGGATCTCCAGGCTCTGCCCGGCCTCCCTGCCGCCCGCGAGCCAGGTCCAGAGCACCTGGCCGGGCCGGATCCAGGAGGCATCGCGCACCCGCGAGTCAGGGGCGAGGTCGTCCACCAGTGTCGACTCGGTCACCGTGGCCAGGTCCCCGATGACCAGCACCCGCCACGGGGTCTCCCCCGGGGCCTGGACCTGCTGGTCCCACAGTCCCAGCCGGTACGTGCCGGTGTCTTCCTCGTGGGTCAGCCGCGGCCCGGAGTAGCCTCCGTCCAGGGCGGACTCGGTGATCAGGAGGTGGCCGCCGCCGGTCTCGAACAGGGCGGGCACCATGAAGTCGGCCGCGGGCGCCGACAGCGCCGTGTACTGGACGAACGGGTTCTCGTAGTCGCGGCGGTGCCGGGCCAGCCAGGCGGCGGCGTCCTGGCGGAGGGTGAACGCGGACGTCTCGCGCAGGACGGGCCCGTGGTCGTCCGGCCACCGGTACCGGTAGGCGACGCCGTCCCTGGCGGCCCTGACGATCAGGTCGAGCCGGGCGCCGGCGGCGTTGGCGAAGGCGAACGTCGCCTCGCGCATGAGCGCCGACCGCTTGAGCCGCTTGCCGACCGTGGTGGTGTAGTGCTCGGCCACCACGCGGTCGCGGCGGTGCAGGAAACGCAGCCCCTGGGACAGATCGGCCCGCTCGGTGACGAGGCCGACCGGGCTGGGCTCCAGGACCCGGACGCCGCCGCGCTCCGCGGTCAGAGTGAGTGCGCCCGCCTCCGGGTCGAGCGCGAGCTCTGCCGCCGGGCCGCCAGGGAAACCGGAGATCCTCCAACTCTGTTCGGCGGCCCGGGCGGGAGAGGCGGGGAGGAGGCAGAGGGACAGGAGAAGTGCGGCGCACAGACGTAACGGCGTGGCGGTCGGCATGAGGGCTCCTGCTTGCCGGATACATCGGACCTGTTTCCGGATCGTAAACCTTCTATTTCGTTATGGCCATAAGGAGATCCGATCTTTTCACCTGAGAGGAGCCGCAGACTAGCAAACGACAATCATTTTCATTACGATGACGGCGGCTAGGCGGCCTGGACCGGACCAAGGAAATATGGTTAGCCTAACCTAACTTGATCACTCCACGGCGAAGGGTGCCGCATGTCCTCGTCCAGTTCGGTGTTGGCTCCCGCCCGTGCCACCCTCATCGGGTGCGGCATCCTGACCGGCGTCAGCGCGCTCGCCGGGATGGCGCCGTTGATCGCCGTGGTGGAGATCAGCCGGAGGCTGTTACACGGGGACACGGATGTGGGGCCGATCATCGTGGTCGCGCTCGTCGCCCTGGCCGTCAAGCAGCTCGGAACGTTCGGCGCAGGAGTGCTGACGCATCTGGCGGACATCCGGGTGTCGTTCCGAATCCGCAGGGACCTCCTCGGCAAGTTGCGCAGGCTTCCCCTGGGCTGGTTCACCGACCGTAACTCCGGCACCGTGAAGAAGACGGTCGAGGACGACGTCGCGGCGCTCCACCAGCTCATCGCCCATTCCGTCGTGGAGATCACGGCCGCTGCGGTCCCGCCGGTGGTGGCGGTCGTGTACCTGGTCGCCGTGGACTGGCGGATGGCGCTGATCAGCCTGCTCCCGCTGTTGGTCGGACTGGTCGTGTACCAGCGGGCGATGGCAGGCGCGGGGACCAAATACCCGGAGTTCATGACGTGGCTGACCCGGCTGAGCGGCGCCGCGGTGGAGTTCGTCAACGGCATCGGGGTCGTCAAGGCGTTCGGCACCCCGGGCGTGGCGAGCCGCCGCTTCCAGGAGGTGTCGCGGAGCTTCGCGACCTTCTTCCTGGACTGGGCGAAGTCGACGAGCGTCGCCTCCGTCATCGCGGAGATCCTCTTGTCGCCGCCGAGCGTGCTGGTCGTCGTGGCGGGCGCCGGCGGCGTGCTCACCGCCGCGGGGCAGTTGCCGTTGCCGAGCTTCATCGCGTTCCTCGTGTTCGGGACCGTCACCACGGCGGGCTTCATGACGGTCGTGATGTCGATCCATCCGCTGGTCACGGCGCTGAGCGTGGCCCGCGGCATCCGCGAGGTGCTCTCCACGCCCGAGCTTCCCGTTCCGGCGGATCCGGTCGTCCCCGACGCGGACGCTCCAGGCCCGGTGGTCCGGATACGCGCGGTCCGGTACGCCTACGGCGACACGGTCGCGCTGGACGGCGTCGACCTCGAGCTGGAGCGCGGCACGGTCACCGCGCTCGTCGGCCCGTCCGGGTCCGGCAAGTCCACCCTGGCGAAGCTGCTGCCCCGCTTCGACGACCCGCAGCACGGCTCGGTGGAGCTGCACGGTGTCGACCTGCGTCGCATCGATCCCGCCGAGCTGTATCGCCACGTGGCCTTCGTGTTCCAGGACTCCGCGCTGCTGAGCATGAGCATCAGGGACAACATCCGCCTCGCGCGCCCGGACGCCGACGACACGGCCGTCCGCGCGGCGGCAGAGAAGGCCCAGATCCTGGACCGGCTCGACGAGCTCCCGCGCGGGCTCGACTCCGTGGCCGGCGAGGACGCGGAGTTGTCGGGAGGCGAGCGGCAGCGGGTGTGCATCGCCCGGGCCATCCTCGCCGACCGGCCCGTGCTCGTCCTCGATGAGGCCACCGCGAGCGCCGACCCGGAGAACGAGGCACGCGTCCAGGACGCGCTCAGCGAGATCGCGCGGGACCGTACCGTCCTGGTCATCGCGCACCGGCTGAGCACCGTCAGGGGTGTGGACCGGATCGTCGTGCTCGACGGCGGCCACGTGGTCGAGCAGGGACGGCACGAAGAGCTCCTGGCCCGCGACGGGCTCTACGCGCGGCTGTGGGAGCACGATCAGCGTGCCCGCGAGCACACGGTGGAGGCCAGCTCATGATCACCATGATCCGTTACCTGTTCGAACTGCTCGACGAGCGCGGCCGCCGCCATCTGCGCATCATGCTCGCGGCCCAGGCCGGCCAGGGGGTGCTGCAGGGGGCCGGGTTCCTCCTGGTCGTCCCGCTGGTCGCGACCCTCACGAGCCCGCCCGTCGACTGGGGCGCGCTCTGGCTCTGGCTGGGGGCGATCGCCGCCGCGGTCGCCGCGCATCACGTGCTGCTGGCCTGGAGCACATCGCTCGGGTACGTGGTCGGCACGGACGTGCTCACAAGCTTCCACGAGCGGATCGGGAACCACCTGGCCACGCTGCCGATCGGCTGGTTCGGCGGCGACCGCACCGGGCCGATCGGGCGGATGCTCGGCAAGGGCACCATGGACGTCGCCAACATCCCCGCGCACCTGCTGCGGCACGTCATGGTCGGGCTGACCACGCCGGCCACCATGATCGTCGGCAGCTTCCTGCTCGACTGGAGGATCGGGGTCGCCTTCGCCGCCGGGACGGCGCTGTGCGCGCTGTCGCTGCGGCTGCTCATGGTGATCGTGCGCCGCAACGACGACGACTACGAGCACGACATCGGCGCGACCGCGTCCCGCATCGTCGAGTACGCCCGCCAGCAGCCGACGCTGCGTGCCTACGGCGTGCTGGACCGGCCGGAGCTCGGCACCCTCGAAGAGTCGCTGGTCCGCCAGGAGGGATCCCAGTCGCGGCTCACGATGCGCGGCGCGTGGGGCATGATCGCGTTCTTCGGCACCCTGCAACTGGTCGTCACGGCCGTCATCGCGCTCACGGTAGCCCTGACGCTGGACGGCACGATCGCCCTCGCCGTCATGGTCGGCGTGCTGGTCGTCACGCTGCGCATGCTCGATCCGCTCTCGCAGCTCGGCGAGCTGGCCGGGACCGTGCAGATCAACGCCGACGCCATCGGCCGCGTACGGAAGCTGCTCGCGGTGCCGCCGCTGCCCGAGCCGGACCGGCCCGCCGAACCGGCCGGCGCCGGCATCGAGCTGCGCGGGGTGCGCTTCGGCTACGACGGCGGCCCTGCCGTCATCGACGGGATCGACGCGGAGATCCCGGCCGGCAGCTTCACCGCCGTCGTCGGCCCGTCCGGCTCGGGCAAGAGCACCCTGCTGAAGCTCATCAGCCGGTTCTTCGACGTCGATGAGGGCTCGGTCCGCATCGGCGGCCACGACGTCCGCGAGCTCGGCAGCGCCGGGGTCTCGCGGCTGACGGCGCAGGTGTTCCAGGACGTCTATCTGTTCGAGGGCACGATCGCCGACAACCTGCGCATGGCCGCCCCGGACGCGAGCGACGAGGACCTCGACCGGGTGGCCCGCGTCGCCCGGCTCGACGAGGTCGTCGAACGCCTCCCCGACGGCTGGCACACCCGCGTCGGCGAGGCCGGATCCACCCTGTCAGGCGGGGAGAAGCAGCGGGTCTCGATCGCCCGCGCCCTGCTCAAGGACGCCCCCGTCGTGCTGTTCGACGAGGCCACCGCCGCCCTGGACCCGGCGAACGAGGCCGCCGTGGCCGACGCCATCCACGAGCTCGCGCGCGAGCGCACCGTCATCGTCGTCGCCCACCGCCTGTCCACGGTCGTCGCCGCCGACCGCATCCTCGTCCTCGACCGCGGCCGGATCACCGAGCGGGGCGACCACGACACCCTGCTCGCGGCGGGCGGCACGTACGCGCGCTTCTGGAACGAGCGAGTCCGCGCCCGCGGCTGGCAACTGCGCTGAAAGGAACACCATGACCACGACCGCCGAGCGCCGCATCGACCTGCGCATGAGCCCCAAGGACCTGATCACCGTCGGCGTCTTCGGCGCCCTCTACCTCGTCATCGTGTTCGGGATCAACATGCTCGGGTTCATCAACCCGGCCGTCATGCTCGCCGCACTCGCCGCGAGCATCGTCGCCGGCGGGATCCCGTTCACGCTGTTCCTCACCCGGGTGCGCCACGCGGGCATGATCACGGTCTTCGCGATCGTCACCTCCGGGATCCTCATGCTCAGCGGGCATCCGCCGATCAGCTTCGCGATCACGATCGTGTGCGCGCTCATCGCCGAGGCGATCATCTTGGCGGGGAACTACCGCTCCCGCCGCCTGAGCGTGCTCGCGTACGCCGTCTACTCGGCCTGGTACGTCGGCCCCATGATGCCGATCTTCTACGCCCGCGACGACTACTTCACCAGCCCGGCGATGCAGATGATGGGGGCCGACTACGTCAGCCAGATGCAGGCGCTGCTCTCCCCCGCGGTGCTGCTCGCCTTCGACGTCTCCACGGTCGTCTTCGGCCTGCTCGGCGGGCTGCTCGGCCTGCGGCTGACCCGCAAGCACTTCGAGAAGGCAGGACTGGCGTGACCGCGACCCCGGAACCGGCCGGCGCCGGGGCCACCGGCGTGCCCCGTGCCCGCCGGGCGGTCCGGCTGGACCCGCGGACGAAAGCGCTGCTCGTGCTCGCGACGAGCGTGGTCGTCATGGCGCCCGGCGGCGAGGTGTTCATCCCGGCGGCCCTCGCCCTCGGGGTGCTGCTCGCGCTCGGCGAAGGGGCGTGGGCGCAGGCGCTGGTCCTGCCGCTCGCCGCCGCCGCCATCGCGGCCGTCGCCTACCTGTTGCCGATGGCGCTGCCGTATCCGGCCGTCGGCGTCGTCGCCGCGGTGGCCGCGTACGTGCTCCGCTTCGTCGCCGTCGGGGGAATCGGCCTGCACCTGGTGCGTAGCACTCCGCCTACCGAGTTCACCGCCGCGCTGCGGGCCGCCCGCATCCCCCGCGCCATCACGGTCTCCGCGGCCGTGATGCTCAGGTTCGTCCCCACGATCATCGCCGAGGCCCGCGCCGTGCGCGACGCCATGCGGCTGCGGGGGATCGGCGGATGGAGCGGCATGCTCCGGCACCCGGTGCTGAGCATCGAGCGCTTCACCGTTCCGCTCATCGCCTCCAGCCTGCGTGTCGCCGAGGACCTCTCGGCCGCGGCCCTGCTGCGCGGGCTCGGCTCCACCACCCGCCCCACCGCCATGCGCCCGCCGCGCCTCGGGGTCGCGGACCTCGCCGCCGTGCTGGTCGCGGCGGCGCTGGCCACGGCCACGGTGCTGCGGTGATCCGGGTCAAAGGCGTGCGCTGGACGTACGCCGGCGCGGACGCCCCCACCCTCGACGATCTCACTCTGCACGTGCGGCACGGGGAGACGGTCGTGCTGTGCGGGCCCAGCGGATCGGGCAAGAGCACGGCGCTGCGGCTCATGAACGGCCTCATCCCCCACTTCCACGACGGCGAGCTCGAAGGCGCCGTGCACGTCGACGGGCAGGCCGTCGCGGATCTGGCGCTCGATCGGCTCGGCCGCCGTACCGGCACCGTGCTCCAGCATCCCCGCCGCCAGTTCTTCACCGACAGGACCGAGACCGAGCTGGCCTTCGCGCTCGAGAACTTCGGCGAGCCGCCCGAGCACATCCGCGAACGCGTCACCACCGCCACCGCCGAGCACGAGCTGGGCGGCTTCACCGGCCTGTCGCTGCAGGAGCTGTCCGGTGGCCAGCAGCAACAGGTCGCCTGCGCCGCCGCGGCCGCCCATCGCCCGCCACTGCTGCTGTTCGACGAGCCCACGTCCAACCTGTCGGCGGCCGCGATCGAACGCTTCACCGCCACGCTCGCCCGGCTGCGTGCCGGCGGGGCGACCATCGTCATCGCCGAGCACCGGCTGCACTTCCTGCGCGGCCTCGCCGACCGGGTCATCGCGATGCGCGACGGCCGCGTCGACGCGGAATGGACAGGCGCGGAGTTCGGCGCCCTCGACGACGACACGCTCCGTGCCGAAGGGCTCCGCAGCCTCGCCCCGCCCCAGCGCCCCAGCCTCCCGCGGCCCCACGCGCGAGGGCCGAGCATCGCCCCCGGCGTCGGGTCGTCCGCCGTCCCGCCCGCGAGCGGGCTGGCCTTGCGTGGCATCCGCTGCGCCTTCCGGGGCCGCCGGGTGCTCGACATCGAGGAGGCGTACCTGCCTGCCGGGGCCATCACCGCGATCACCGGTCCGAACGGCGCAGGCAAGACCACCCTGGCCCGGATCCTGACCGGCCTGCAACGCCACGAAGGAGAGGTGCTCCTCGACGGCCGCCGGCTCGGCCGGACGCGGCGGCAGCGCGCGAGCGCGATCGTCATGCAGGACGTGCAGCGGCAGCTGTTCACCGACAGCGTCGACGCCGAACTCCGGCTGGCCGCTTCCCAGCCGGAGGAGCGCTCGGGTGCACTCCTGCGCGACCTCGACCTCGAGCCCGTCAAAGACCGCCACCCGCTGTCCCTGTCCGGCGGCCAGCAGCAACGCCTCGTGGTCGCCGCGGCCCGGCTCAGCGGCCGCCGCATCGTGGTGTTCGACGAGCCCAGCTCCGGCGTCGACCGCCGCCACCTCCACTCCATCACGCAGGTCATGCGGGATCTCGCGGCCGACGGCGCCGTCGTGCTCGTCATCAGCCACGACGAGGAACTCCTCGCCCTCGCCGCCGATCGGGAACTGCGGCTACGTCCGCACTGACGGCGGCAGGGCGCGGGAGATGGCGCGGGCGCTGGTGCGCACCAGGTGGGCGAGCGCCTGAGTCGAGGCGATGCCGTGGTGGACGACCAGAGACACGGCGGCGACGACGTCGCCCTCAGAATCGTGGATCGGGGCCGCGACCGACAGCGCGTCCATGGTGACCTGGCGGTCGCTGATGGCGTAGCCGCGGGCGCGGGTGTCGGCGAGCGCGGCACGCACCTGGCGCGGGTCCGTCATGGTGCGTTCCGTGTAGCGCTGGATCGGGCAGGACAGGACGAGTTCCTGCACGTCGGAGGGTGCGTACGCGAGCAGGACCAGGCCGACGCCGGTGGCCGTGAGCGCGAAACGGCCGCCCACCCTCGTGAGCACCGGCACCGCGCCGCTGCCCGCGATCCGCTCGACGAACACGACCTCGTTGCCTTCGCGTACCGCCAGCTGCACGTTCTCGCGGGTCACCTGCGACAGGTCCTCCAGGTACGGCAGCGCCGCCTCGCGCAGGCCGAGGCCGCGCGGGGCGAGCGAGCCGATCTCCCACAGCCGCAGGCCGATGTGGAAACAGCCGGCCGGGTCCCGTTCCAGCGCGCCCCAGGCCACGAGCTCCGCCACCAGCCGGTGAGCGGTGGAGACCGGCAGCCCCGAGTGCCGGGACAGGTCGCTGAGCGTCAGCGAGCGCCGGTCGGGGGTGAACGCGCCGAGGATCTGCAGGGCACGCGCCACGACCGGCCCGGTCCGGGCGACGGCTGACGGCATCGACGGCTCCATGGTCAGAGATCGAGGACCAGCTTGGGGCAGGCGGCGCGGGAGACGCAAATGAACATGACGTCGTTGGCCGCCTCCTCTTCGGGGGTGAGGAGCGAGTCTCGGTGGTCCACGACGCCGGCCAGCACGGGGGTCTCGCAGGTGCCGCAGGTGCCCTCCCGACACGACGTCAGGACCGGTACGCCCGCCGCCTCCACGACCTCCAGGATCGACCGGTCCGGCGGCACCGTCAGGGTGAGACCGGTGGCGGCCAGCTCGACCTCGAACGACCCGGTCATGATCGGGTCGCCCGCGTCCTTGGGGGTGAAACGCTCCACGTGCAGCGGCCGGTTCGCGCAGCGCTCCTCGACGGCCTGCAGGAGCGGGGCGGGGCCGCAGCAGTAGACGAGGGTGTCCATGGGCTCCTCCGCCAGGAGGGAGTCGAGGTCGAGCAGGCCGTGCTCGTCCTGCGGCCACAGGAGCACCTGGTCGCCGTGGGCGGCACGCAGCTCAAGGGCGAACGCCATCGACGCCGCCGTGCGGCCGCCGTAGGCGAGCCTCCACTGAGCGCCTTCGGTGGCGGTGATCATGGGGAGGATGGGGGTGATCCCGATCCCGCCGGCGATGAACAAGTAGCGGGGGGCGGCGTGGAGCGGGAAGTTGTTGCGTGGACCGCGAGCGAGGATCGTGCTGCCCGGGTGGAGCTCGTCGTGCACGTGGGCCGAGCCGCCCCGGCCGGCCGGCTCGCGCAGCACGGCGATCCGCCAGGTCGTGCGATCCGCCGGGTCGCCGCACAGAGAGTACTGGCGGACGAGGTCGTCGCCCAGGACCAGGTCGACGTGCGCGCCGGGCGTCCACGCGGGCAACTCGGCGCCGGCCGGATCGCGCAGGTCGAGCGCGACGACCCCGTCGGCCACCTGCGCACGCGCCTGCACGACGACCTTGCGCTCGACCGCGGAGTCGGTGCCGGCACCGGCGATGGCGCGGCCCTCGACGGCGGTCATCGGATCGCTCCAGCGCCGGATAGGGCGGCTGGGCCACGGGCGGCCTCCCCCTGGCCGGGGGCGACCACAGCCGGGGCCGGGGTGGCCTCCCCCAGGGCGGGGACGGCTTCCGCTGTGTGGCCGATCGGGTGGGCGAGCAGCCACTCCCACACCTCGATCGGCCCTTCGGCGATGTGCGTGGCGCCGCAGTGGCAGGTGCCCTGCAGCAGGTCGCTGCCCGGCAGCCACACCACCCGGAGCACCCCGCGGCCGCTGAGCATGCGGGTCGGTTCCATGCGCGTCACACCCGGCTGCCCGCGCTCTGCCCGGCGACCAGCTTTGCCAGCATGCGGCGCGCCGCCAGCCCGCCGGTGTCGATGTTGATCGACAGCTCCTGGTAGCCCTCAGGCTCGGTGGCGATCACCTGCTCCAGCACGTCCAGCGCGGTCACGTCCTGGAGCACGACGGTGCGGTTGTTCTCGGCGAGGAAGTCCGACACGCCCTGGTCGTCGAGGGCGAAGTCGCGGGCCACCGCCCAGAAGTCGTGCGTCGTGTGCTCGGTCTCGGGCGTGATGGCGTACACGACCTCGACGTGGAAGGCGTCCGGGTCGGTCCCGTCGGCGTTCGGCAGCACCCCGAGCGGCGCGATCCGCGAGTGCAGCTTGTACAGGCACGGCGGCGTGTACTCGATGTCCTGCCAGCGCATGATCCGCCCGGTCAGCCCGGTGGACTTGGCGTAGAACGGCGGGCATTCGGCGTCGTCCATGTGCCGGCTCACGTAGACGATCCCGGCCTCGTCGTCCACCTCGGTGGTGATCGGGGTGGACGCCACCTCGGGGGTGCCGATGTAGCCGCCGTGCAGGTACGTCTCGTGCGACAGGTCGAGCAGGTTGTCCACCAGCAGCCCGAACCGCGCCTTGAGCGGCTCCATCCCCGACACCGTGGTGTAGTCCGGCGAGACCAGCCAGGGCGCCCGGGGGATGCGGGTGGCGTCGGCCTTGGCCGGGTCGCCGATCCAGACCCAGACGAACGAGTCCTGCTCGACGACGGGGAAGCTCTTCAGCCGGGCGGTCCGCGGCACCCGGGTCTGGCCGGGCACGGCCACACAACCGCCGTCGGCGCCGTACGTGAAGCCGTGGTAGCCGCACACCACCTGGTCGTCGACCAGCCGGCTCGGCGCCTGGGACAGCGGGAAACGGCGGTGCACGCAGCGGTCCGACATCGCGGTGACGGTCCCGGCGCGGGTCCGCCAGAACAGGATCGACTCGCCGCAGACGGTGCGGCTGAACAGCTCGTGGCCGATCTCGCGGCCGTAGGCGGCGACGTACCACTGATCGCGGGGGATGCTTGGCATGGGCGACTCCTTCACAGTGGAACGATGGTGACCTCGGTCACCTGGCCGGCGGAACCGCGCTTCCCGGATGCCGGAAAACGAATGTGCCTAGAACCGCAGCACCGGCTTGATCGTGTCGCCGGAGACGATGTCGCCGACCGCACGCTGGATCTCCTCGAACTTGTAGTGCCTGATCAGGCGGTCGATCGGCAGCCGCCCGGCGGACACCAGCTCGGCCAGCACCGGGATCAGCGACTCCGTCTCGCTGTCGCCCAGGGTCAGGCCCACCACCTTGCGGCCCGGCAGCATGAAGTTGACGTCCACGGGGATCGACGAGCCGAACGGCGGGGCGCCCACTAGCACCGCGGTGCCCCGGGCGGCGAGCACGCCGACGGCGGCGCCGGCGACCCCCACGTTGCCCGTCGTCTCGACCACACCGTCGGCGCCCTGGCCGCCGGTGATCTCGCCGATCGCCTCGGCCAGGTCGATCGAGGTGGTGTCGACGGTGTGGGTGGCGCCGAGCTCGCGGGCCAGCTCCAGCCGGGCCGGCACCCGGTCGACCGCGATGATGCGGGTGGCAGGGGTGAGCCGGGCCGCCATGACCGCGGACAGGCCCACCGCTCCCGCGCCGGTCACGACGAGGGAGGCGCCTGGGCGCGGCTGGAGCACGTTCCAGACGGCGCCGGCGCCGGTCTGCACGCCGCAGCCGAGCGGCGCCAGCAGGTCGAGCGGCGCGTCGGCGGGCAGCTTGACCAGGCTGCGCTCGTCGACCAGGGCGTGCCTGGCGAAGGAGGACTGGCCGAAGAAGTGCCCGCCGAGAGCCGCGCCGTCTCTGGTCACGGTGGGCGAGCCATCCGCTCTGGCGCCGCCGAGCAGGTTCAGCGGCAGCCAGGCCGCGCAGTAGGCGGGGTGCCCGTCACGGCAGCCGGCGCACCTGCCGCACGAGGTGAACGAGAGCAGCACCTGGTCGCCGGGGCTGACCCGGGTCACCGCGGAGCCGACGGCCTCCACGACGCCCGCGCCCTCGTGGCCGAGGACTCCGGGGAGCGGGAACGGCAGGCCGCCGGCGGCGACACCCAGGTCGGTGTGGCAGATCCCGGCGGCGACCATCCGGACCAGCACCTCGTCAGGGCGCGGATCGGCCAGCTCGACCTCGGTCAGGTGAAAGCCTTCGCCCGCGGACTCGACGACGGCTGCTGAAGTGGTGGTGGTCATGGCATACCTCTCACAGGGCGATGACGACGGACTTGACCTTGGTGTACGACTCCAGCACCTCGGGGCCGTACTCCCGCCCGTAGCCGGACTGCTTGACCCCGCCGAACGGGATCGCCGGGTCGAGCATCGCCCAGTCGTTCACCCAGACGATGCCGGCCTCCAGCCGCGCCGCTACCCGGTGCGCGCGGGCCAGGTCGGTGGTCTGCAGGCCCGCCGCGAGCCCGTACGGCGTGCCGTTGGCCATGGCCACGGCCTCGTCCTCGGTGTCGAAGGGCTGGACGGTCAGGACCGGGCCGAAGATCTCCTCCTGCACGACAGGCGAATCGTCGCTCAGCCCGGCGATGACGGTCGGCTTGTAGTAGAAGCCGCCGCCGAGCTCCAGCCGCTCGCCTCCGGTGACGATCCGGCCGCCCTGCTCCTTGGCGATCCGCACGTACTCCTCGACCTTGGCGAGATGCCGCTCGGCGGCCATGGGGCCTACGACGGTCGCCGGGTCGAAGGGGTCGCCGACCGGCACGCCGGCGACGGCGCCTGCCAGGATCTCCAGGACGGTGTCGTACAGGGAGCGGTGGACGAGCAGGCGCGGACCGCCCATGCAGAACTGGCCGGTGTTGAAGACGAAGCCCTTGATGACCGAGCCGATCGCCTTGTCCAGGTCGGCGTCCTCGAACACGATCTGCGCGGCGTTGCCGCCCAGCTCCATCGTGACGGGCTTCAGCCCTTCGCCGGCCGTGGCGGCCGCGTACCGGCCGATCTTGGTCGAGCCGGTGAAGGCGATCTTGTCGATGCCGGGGTGGCGCAGCAGCGCCTCGCCGGCCACCGCGCCGCCGCCGGTGACCACGTTGAGCACGCCGTCCGGCACCCCGGCCTCGGCCAGGATCTCCGCCATCAGCAGGGCGCTGAGCGGGGTGTCCTCGGCGGGTTTGTGTACCACGACGTTGCCCGCGGCGAGCGCCGGGGCGATCTTCGAGCTGCTGAGGATCAGCGGGAAGTTGAACGGGGTGATCGCGCCGACCACGCCGAGCGGCTCGCGGCGCGTGTAGGCGTGCGAGGGGATCGGGATGTGCCGGGTCGCGCCTTGGAGGGTCTGGGCGAGCCCCGAGTAGTACTCGTAGATCTCGGCGGCCGTGGCCACGTCGACGGCGCGGCAGAGGCTGACCGGCTTGCCGACGTCGGCGCTCTCCACCGCGACGAGCTCGTCCTCACGGCGCCGGATGATGTCGGCGACGCGGTGCAGGATGCGTGCCCGCTCGCGGCCGGTCGTCTGCGACCACGCGCCGAACGCCTTACGCCCGGCGGCGACGGCCGCGTCCACGTCGGCGGCGTCGGCCTCGGCGACGGTGGTGATCACCTGTCCTGTCGACGGATCGGTGATGTCCCTCCTGCCCTTGGCGAACGCCTCGGCCCACTCGCCGCCGATGAACAGCTTGCCCGGCTCGATGTGCGGCCGGCTCACGGAATCCGTCATGACCCGCTCGCTTCCCGGTGCGATCACGCGCCGCACCGTCCTGGTCCCGACCTGTTCAACCAACAGGTTTCCTGATAATTACGCTTACATGGCGCAGAATGCAAGAGGGCTGAGATACTCAGGAAATCTGACTGTCCAAGGCAAAGGAGAGCACGTGACACAGGCAGCGAGCAGCAGCGGGTCCACGGACGTCGCCATCCCGCGCCCGTCGCTGCTGTACGTGGTGAAACAGATCGAGCTCGCCGCGCGGTCACTGATGGACGAGTTGCTGAAGCCGACGGGCATCACCGCGCTGCAATACACCGCGCTCACCGTGCTGCGCCGCCGGGACGGGCTCAGCTCCGCGCAACTGGCCCGCAACTCCTTCGTCACCGCCCAGTCCATGGCCGACATGATCACCGCACTGGAGCGGCGCGGCCTGATCGTGCGCCGCCGCGACCCGGACAACCGCCGGGCCCTGCTGATCAGCCTCACCGACGTGGGCCACGAGCTGCTCGCGGCCCACGACGAGGCGATGGACGCCCTGGAGGAGCGCATGCTCTCCGGACTCACCCCCCGGCAGCGCCGTGACCTGGAGGTCTACCTCAACCGCTGCCGGACTGCCCTGTCCGACCTGCCGCCGCACTGACGCGGGTGTTCAGGCCGAAGGAACGGACAGGTCCCGGAGCTTGAGCTTCTGGATCTTGCCAGAGCCGGTTTTCGGCAGGTCCTCGACGAACGTGACGTGCCGGGGGATCTTGTACTTGGCCAGCCTGGTACGCAGGAAGTCGCGCAGCTCCTCCCCCGTGACGGCATGCCCGGAACGGGCGACCACGAACGCACGGCCGGTCTCCCCCCACGTCTCGTCCGCCACGCCGACCACCGCGGCCTCGGCCACCGCGGGGTGCTCGAAGAGGACCGCCTCCACCTCCGCCGGATAGACGTTCTCGCCGCCGGAGATGTACATGTCCTTGACCCGGTCCACGATGTACAGGTGCCCCTCCTTGTCGCGGTAGGCGACGTCACCGGAGCGGAACCAGCCGCCTTCAGCGAAGCTCGCGGCGGTGGCCCCGGCGTCGTTCCAGTAGCCGGGCGTGACGTTCGGACCCTGGATGAGGACCTCGCCGGCCTCACCGGGCGAGGCGTCGCTGAGATCGGCCCGGGCGACCCGGACGTCGGCGAAGAAGGCGGGCACGCCTGCCGAGCCGACCTTGCGCGTGCTCTGGCTGGCCTCCAGGAACGTCGCCCCCGGCGAGGTCTCGGTCATGCCGTACCCCTGGCAGAACACCAGTCCCCGCTCCTGGTACCTGCGGATCAGCGCGGGCGGGATCGCCGCTCCCCCGGACATCAGCGTACGCAGCGACGACAGGTCCGCGCCGGCCCAGCGCGGTGAGGCGGCGAACGCGGCGAACATCGTGGTGACCCCGAACATCCACGTGACGCCGAACTTCTCGATCAGGTCGTAGCACGCGTCCACGTCCCACGACGGCATGATCACCGAGCGGCCGCCCTTGGCGAAGGTCGGCAGCAGCGTCTGGTTCAGCGCCGCGACGTGGAACAGCGGTGCGCTGACCAGCGTCGTCTCATCGCCGGCCACGTCCACCCCGATGAGCATGTTGTACGTGTTCCAGATCAGGTTCGCGTGGCTGAGCGTGGCGCCCTTGGGTCGGCCGGTAGTGCCCGACGTGTAGAGGATGAGCGCGATGTCGTCCTGCGCCACCGGCACGTCGATCGGCGCGGGGTCGCCCTGCGCGAGCCAGTCCTCGTAGGCTTCGAGCGGGATGATCTCGTCCAGGGCCGGCGTGCCGGTCAGCGCCTCCACCACGCCGGCGCACTGCGGCGCGTGGATGAGCACCTTCGCGCCGCTGTGCCCCAGCATGTAGTCGATCTCGGGCGCGGCGAGCCGGAAGTTCAGCGGGACGAAGATCGCGCCGAGCACGTGCGTGGCGAACATGGTCTCGGCGAACGCGACGTGGTTCGGGCCGAGATAGGCGACCCGGTCCCCGGCCCGCACGCCGATGTCCCGCAGCCGCGCCGCCAGCCTCGTCACCCGCTCGTGCACCTCGGCGTAGGTCAGCGAGCGGTCCTCGAAGACGAAGGCCGTGCGGTCCGGCGTCATCAAGGCCCGCCGCGCCGGCCAGCCGCCGATCCCGGAGTTCTGCATGAGCGTGGCTCTCCTGTCAGGAGGTGGTGGTCTTGGTGGCGCCGGCGGGGATCGGCTCCGCCGCCAGATCGCCGCGACTGGTCTCCCCCAACGCCAGCGTGCAGGCCACGGCCAGCAGGCACGCGGCGGCGATGACGGCCGAGACCACGAGGGTCCCGCCGCCGCCGTTGGCCGCCTGGATCTGGGCGAACACCACCGGCGCCAGCCCGGCGCCGAGCCCGGCCAGCTGGTAGCCGAGCGAGGCGCCGGTGTAGCGGGTGCGGGTGCTGAACAGCTCGGTGTAGAGCGCGGCCAGCGGCCCGTACATCATCGGGTGCACGACGGCCTGGCCGAAGACGAGCGCGACGGTGAGCAGGGCGACGCTGCCCGTGTTCACCAGCGGGAACAGGGCGAACGCGAACACCGCCATGATCAGCGCGCCGGTGATGACGACCGGCCGCCGCCCGACCCGGTCCGACAGGGCCGACCAGCCGAGGATGCCGAGCACGGCCAACGCCGAGGAGAGCGTCAGCCCGTTCAGCACCGCCTGCCGCTCGAAACCGGCCCCCACGCCGTACGCGATGAGGTAGGTGGTGAGCGTGCCCTGCGCCACGAACGCGGCCAGCCCCACGCCGACCCCCAGCAGCAGCGTCCTGGGCTGCCCGCGCAGCACGTCCAGCAGCGGGGCCCTGGAGGCGCTCTCCTTGACGGCGGCGCTGAACACCGGCGTCTCCTCCACCCGCGTCCTGACGAACAGGCCGATCGCGAGCAGCACGATGCTGATCAGGAACGGCACCCGCCACCCCCACGCCAGGAAGGCCTCGTTGCCCACCACGGCGGCGGTGCCGGTCAGCGCGCCCGTGGACAACACCATGCCGAAGGGCGCCCCCGCGTTGGTGAAGCTCGCCCAGAGACCGCGGCGGGAGGTGGCATGCTCTGCCGACATCAGCACCGCGCCGCCCCACTCACCGCCGACGGCGACCCCCTGCACGACCCTCAGCAGGACGAGCGCGATCGGTGCGAGCACCCCGGCCTGCGCGTACGTGGGCAGCAGCCCGATGAGGAAGCTGGCCACGCCCATGAGCACCATGGTGAGCACCAGCATGCGCTTGCGGCCGAGCCGGTCGCCGAAGTGGCCGAACACCACGCCGCCGATCGGCCTGGCCAGGTAGCCGGTGGCGAACGTGCCCAGGCTGGCCACCGTGGCGACCAGGGGGTCGAGGTTGGAGAAGAAGACCTTGCTGAACACGACGGCGGAGGCCGTGGCGTACAGGAGGAAGTCGTAGTACTCGATGACGCTGCCGAGGAAGCTCGAGGCCACCGCGCGGCGCAGCTGGACGGGGTTCGACATGAGAGGGGGGCTCCTCATATCTCGAAGGGTCAGGTCGTATCTGGAAGGGTCAGGCGTAGTGCCGGTAGACGGCACGGGCGACGCACGCGGGCTTGGCCGCGCCGTCGATCTCCACGGTGAAGTCGAGCAACATCTGGACGCCGTCGCCGGGGACGTCCTCGACCTCGGCGACCTTGCCGGCGAGGCGGATCTTGCTGCCGACCTTGACCGGGCTGGGGAAACGGACCTTGTCCAGGCCGTAGTTGATGCTCATCTTCATGCCCTGGATGTCGAGCAGCTCGTTGAACAGGGGGATGAGCAGGGCCAGGGTCAGATAGCCGTGCGCGATCGTGCCGCCGAACGGCCCGTCCTTCGCCTTGTCCGGGTCCACATGGATCCACTGGTGGTCGTTGGTGGCGTCGGCGAAGGTGTTCACCCGCTCCTGGGTGATCTCCAGCCAGCCGCTGTGGCCGAGGTCCTGGCCGGCCAGCGCCTTCAGCTCGTCGAGACCGTTCGCGACGATGGTCATGCCTGTGTCTCCTTGGGGGTGAGGCCGAGCAGGCGCGCGGCGTTGTCTTTGAGGATCTTGGGACGGACCTCGGGCTTGATGTCGAGCTTGGCGAAGTCCGCCAGCCACCGGTCCGGGGTGATCACCGGGTAGTCCGAGCCGAACAGCACCTTGTCCTTCAGCAGCGTGTTGGCGTACCGGACGAGCTGCGGCGGGAAGTACTTCGGCGACCAGCCGGACAGGTCGATGTACACCGACGGCTTGTGCGTGGCCACCGCCAGCGCTTCGTCCTGCCAGGGGAACGACGGGTGCGCCAGGATGATCTTCAGGTGCGGGAAGTCCACGGCGACGTCGTCGACCAGCATCGGGTTGGAGTACTTCAGCCGGATGCCCGCCCCACCGGGCACGCCCGCGCCGATGCCGGTCTGGCCGGTGTGGAAGAGGGCGACCGCGCCGAGCTCCTCGATCACCTCGTACAGCGGGTAGGCCAGTGGGTCGTTCGGGGCGAAGCCCTGGATGCTGGGGTGGAACTTGAAGCCGCGCACGCCGTACTCGGTGACCAGGCGGCGGGCCTCGCGGGCGCCCGCCCGGCCCTTCCACGGGTCGACGCTGGCGAATGGAATGAGCACGTCCGGGTGCTCGGCGCAGCTCTCGGCGATCTCCTCGTTCGAGATGCGCGGATGGCCGGTGGCGTGCTCGGCGTCCACGGTGAACACCACCGCGGCCATCTGCCGCTCCCGGTAGTAGGCGGCCATCTGGGGGATGGCCGGTCGCTCGTGCGCGCCGAAATACTCCTCCGACGCCCCGAACAGCTGGGGGCTGAGCGAGCCGTGCCCGTCCTTGGAGACCTCGGCGTGGGTGTGGACGTCGATAGCGACGAGCTCGTCTGCGTTCATTTCCTTTGGGCTCATGACGCCGGGGCCTTAGGGGCGGGGATGCCGTACGTCTCCGGCTCGGCCCCGACGCCCTCATCCCAGGAAGCGGCGATGGCGTCGGCGGACCAGCCGCCGTCGGCGTACGCGACGGCCTTCTCCTTGGGGTGCGACCAGAGGGCCAGCTTGTCGCCGCCGATGCCCACGGCCTGCCCGGTGACGCCGGCGGAGGCGTCCGAGGCCAGGTAGACGACGAGCCCGGCCACGTCCTCGACCGTGCCGAGGCCCTCGTCCTTGCGCAGCCAGTCCGGCAGCGGGTCGCCGGTGCGCTCGGCCTCCTCCAGGATCGGTGCGAAGACCGGGATCGTCTTGGTCATCTCGGTGGCCGCGACCGGGACGACGGCGTTCACCGTGATGTTCGACCGGCCCAGCTCCATGGCCCACGTACGCGCCATCGCCACGATGCCGGCCTTGGCGGCGGCGTAGTTGGTCTGGCCGAAGTTGCCGCGCTGACCGGCCGGGGAGGAGATCAGGATCAGCCGGCCGCCCTCACCCTGCTCGCGCATGCGTACGGCGGCCGCGCGGGCGCAGGTGAACGTGCCCCGCAGGTGCACCTCGACGACCGCGTCGAAGTCCTCGTCGGACATCTTCCACAGGACCCGGTCGCGCAGGATGCCGGCGTTGGTCACCATGACGTCGAGCCGGCCGAACTCCTTGACCGCGGTGTCCACGAGCCGCTGCGCGACCTCGGTCCCACCGACGGCGCCCACCTCGGCCACGGCCTTGCCACCCGCGGCGACGATGGCCTCGACCGCCTCCGCGGCCGCTGCGGCGTCCACGTCGTTGACGACAACCGCCGCTCCGGCAGCACCCAGAGCCTCCGCGTACGCCCGGCCGAGACCGCGACCGGCCCCGGTGACCACGGCCACCTTGCCCGACAAATCCATCTATTCCACCCCAAACACCGCAGGATTCCACCGACGTCGGCCAATGTAAGGCAGTTTCGTGACTCAGGTCAAAGTTCTGCCCAACATCGTCCTCACAAACCCGATGCCCTATACGTTGGGCATATTTCCAACCTTCGTCAAGACTTTGCCCGACATCCCTGCTCCGTCTACGCTCATGCGTGTGAAGCGCGAGGATGAGCAGGACCAGCCGCATCAGCTGCCGGCGGCGCGCCCGCAGTCGCTGATGTTCAGCTTTCTCGGCATCTACGTGCTGGGGCGCGACACGGCGGTCTACTCGGGCAGCGTCATCGACGTCTTCGCCCGGCTGGGCGTCTCGGAGGAGGCGGTGCGCTCCACGCTCACCCGCATGGCCAAGCGCAACCTGCTGACCAGGCACCGCCAGGGTAAGAAGGTCTATTTCGGGCTCACCTCGCACGCCACCGAGGTGCTCGACGACGGACGCAGGCACGTCTGGGAGACCGGCGCGGTCAACCGCGACTGGGACGGCACGTGGACGCTGGTCGGCTTCTCGCTGCCGGGTAGCGAACGCAGCACCCGCCACGACCTGCGTTCCCAGCTCATCTGGGCCGGGTTCGGGCTGCTGCAGGGCGGGTTGTGGATCGCTCCGGGCTCGAAGGACGTGGAGTCGATGGTCGCCACGCTCGGCCTCGGCGACAACGTCACCGTGCTCCAGGCACGGGCGTTCAAGCCGACCGAGTCGGCCGATCTGGTCCGCAAGGCGTTCGACACCGACCAGATCGCCGAACGCTACCGGACCTTCCTCGACCGCTGGGACACCGCGCACCCGCTGCCGTCCGCCGCCGACGACCTGGCCAGGCAGCTGTTCCTGCACACCGACTGGCTGCAACTCGTCCGCCAGGACCCGCGCCTCCCGGCCGAGCACCTGCCCGCCGACTGGCCGGCGATCCGCGCCGAGAAGCTGTTCCACACACTGGCCCACCGCTACGAGGCGACCGCGGCGAAGCTGGCCGCGGCCGTGCTCGACGAGCTCCCCCTGCGCCCGTAGCCGGCTCGGTCGAGCAACCAGGCGCCACGTCCGAACCGGGGGCTTGGTCGCCCGGCGCCACGCGTGGCGCCGGGCATGCCTCTCTCAGAGCTCGAGACTAGGTCACGTGCCGTCGATCAGCCGTATGGCGAGATCCGGGCTGAACGTGCCGGCGGGCACGTTCGGCGCGATGCCGCAGTTGCCGTCCGAGTCGCCGGGGACCTTGACCCAGAGCAGCATCTCGGCGCCGCCGCCGGTCTGCGTCGTGGCGCCGAGTTTGCGGCCCGACGGGTTGCACCATTCACCGTTGGAGCCGTTGCCGTTGCGGCTGGTGTCGATCACGAACTTGGCGGTGCCGCCGAGCGCGGAGTTGATCGCGTTGCCGTATGTGGATGACTGGCTGGTGGTGTAGTAGTTGGAGACGTTGACCGAGAAGCCGCGCACGTTGGCGACGCCCACGCTCTGCAGCCGGGAGGCCATGGTCGCCGGCGCGGTCCAGCCGGGGTTGCCGGCGTCGAGGTAGGCCCAGGTGTTGGCGGCCTTGCTTCGGAACTGCTCGGTGGCGTAGGTCAGCATGCGGATGCGTTCCTGCCGGGCCGTCTCGCTCATGCAGTCGAAGTCGCCGAGCGAGTCCGGCTCGATGACGACGACCGCAGGCCGGTTGCCGATGCCGGAGGCGAACGCGGAGATCCATGTCTTGTACGCCGCTTCGCTGCCGGCACCGCCGCCGGAGTGGCCGCCGCACGCGTCGCGGCCGGGGATGTTGTACGCGACCAGGATCGGCAGTTTGTCGGCGCTGTCCGCGGCGCCCACGAAGCCGGAGACGGCGGCGGTGATGTCGCCGCTCCAGCTACCGAACCACCGGGCCATCGGCTTGGAGGCGATAGAGGACTGGATCCGGGCCGCCCGGGAATCGCCGGAGTTGTTTCTCACCCAGACCGCGGGGTTGGAGTTGGGGTCGACGTAGAAGCCGCTCGTCATGCCGATCGGCCCGGATCCCGACGTCGTATCGGTGAGGGAGACGTTGTCGAGGTAGACAGTGTGGGCGGCGTTCCTGCCAAGTTGGAACGACACCTGTCCGGCCGTCGTGCTCAGGCTGGAGGTGAAGGGGAAGCTGAAGCGCTTGCTCGTCGTGGTGAGCGCGATCGTCTGCGTCAGGGTGTTGGTGTACGGGCTGTTGGCCAGTTGCACGGTGGTGACCGCGCTGACCGAGGTGGAGGCGGCGGCGTCGAACGATAGCGTGTAGGTCTTGCCGCTGGTCAGGGGGATGTTGTTCTGGGCCACCATGGCGTCCCACGGGTTGGCCGTGCCACCGGCCGCGTTGACGCGCAGCCGCCCGTTGTCCACCGCCATGGAGGTGTTGGCCGAGTTCCACCATGACGCGGTGCCGCTGCTGAAGGTGCCGTTGACTACCAGCTCAGTCGCGGCGGCCGCGGGCGTGGCGACGGTCACCGACAGAGCGGTCACCGTTGCGGCCGTGATCGCTGCCAACCGGGTTAACACTCGCATGTACTGCTTCCTTTCCTAGGGGATCCCTGTCACAGGAAGTCGGCTGTCACAGGGGAGTCGGCTGTCACAGGGAGTCGGCGAAGGCGGCGATCCAGGCAAGGGACGAGTTCCAGTTGATCGCCACCTCGTTGGTGGACCAGGAGCCGATGTCGTCGATGTAGCAAGTGGCCGGCGCACAGCCGGCGAGGTTGCGCTGGGCAACCGGATCCTGGAGACCGGAATTGGGACCTCCGGCCAGGGAACCGGGGGCGGGGGTGGGAAGGCTCGGGTCGATCTGGTGGGCCCAGAATCGGTGGTGCTGGTTGTGGCTGGCCCGCTCGCCGTACCCGGTGACGTAGGAGGTCACCTGTCCGTGCGAGTCCGAGACGTTCGACGTCGCGGTGTACTCGAACGTGCGCAGCGTGGCCGTCAGCTCGGGCCGTTGGTCCAGGGGGGTGGTGTACGGCGGGCCGGCGAGCTGGACGGTGGTGCGGATGGTGAGGTCCCGGCTGGCGGAGGCGGTAAAGCGGAGCGTGTACGGCTGGCCGTCCTCCAACGGGATGTCGTTCTGGCCGATCATGGAGTCCCACGGGTTCGTGGTGCCGGCCGGGACCTCGGCGCACAGCTGCCCCGATTCGACGCGCGACGGGGTGTTCTGGCTGCTCCACCAAGGGTCTTTGCCGTTGTCGAAGCACAGCCTGAGTGTGGCGGACATACCGGGACCCTTCAGGTCGCTGGACAGAGTAGTCCCCGGCACACCGCGGCGTCGTGCCGGATCTTCCGCCAGGGCGCCGCGAGCTGTCAAGTGTTTCGTGAAGATTGATCCTCGCTCACTCCGCCCCCTTCTCAGCGGTGCGACAATCCCTTACGATCGGCTGGGAGCGCTCCCAATAATGTACGGAAAGAGCTCTGGAACACCGGCACAATCCGCGGCGTCAACGCAGGTAGTCGAGTGCATCCAGCAGTTCAGCTCTCCCTGGAACCGCTCCCGGGCACAGGGAGATATGACATGACGACAAGGCCGGCACGGCCACCGGGTCATCGAACCGGAGATCCTCCCGCTGTGCGCCAAGGAAGGTGTCAGCGGCCAGCTCGTCTACCAGCCGATGGCCCAGCCGATGGCCCAGCCGATGGCCCAAGTGCGGCGGCATCCGGGGCACCTCTCGGAGACGACGTGCTCGGCGCGATCGACGAGATCTTGGACGACGTGGTGGAACGCGTGGCCGACGGGCCGTTCAGCCCCGCCCACCTGGCCTGATCGCGATTGGGAGCGCTCACAACCAGAAGGCCTGGTACGCTCCGCAGGACCAGCTCAACACCTTTGGGAGCGCCCCTAAATGGCGGATCGGCAACCGACGCTGGACGAGGTGGCCCGGCGGGCGGGCGTGTCCAGGGGCACGGTGTCCCGGGTGATCAACGACGCCCCGCATGTCAGCCGGGCCGCGCGGCAGGCCGTGGAACGGGCCATCAAGGACCTGGGCTACGTGCCCAACGTCGCCGCCCGCTCGCTGGCCACCCAGCGCAGTGGCGCGGTCGTGCTGGCGGTCTCCAGCGACGACCAGGCCCTGTTCACCAACCCCTTCTTCGCCGAGGTCGTCGTCGGGGTGAACGCCGTCCTGGAGGAAACCGACCTGGAGCTGCTGCTGATCCTGGCCGCCTCCGAGCGCGGCAGGAACCGGCTGTCCCGTGTCCTGCAGTCACGCAGGGCCGACGGTGTCATGCTGCTGGCCCTGCGGGAGAACGACCCCCTGGCGAAGGTGGCCGCCGAGGGCGGCATCCCCGTGGTATACGGCGGACGCTCCCTGGGCGGCTCGCACCACTGGTACGTGGACGCCGACAACCGCGACGGCGCGCGCCAGGCGGCCGAATACCTGATCTCCACCGGCCGCACCCGGATCGCGACCATCACCGGGCCGCTCGACATGCACGTCGGCGTATCCCGCTACCTGGGCTACCGCGAGGCGCTGGCGCTGGCTGGACTCGGAGCCGAGCGGGTCGCGCACGGCGACTTCACCGAGGCGAGCGGAGCCGCCGCAATGGCTCGCCTGCTGACAGAGCATCCGGACCTCGACTCCGTGCTGGTCGCCTCCGACGAGATGGCCGTGGGCGCGCTCGCCGTGCTGAAAGAGCACGGCCGGGCCGTACCCGGCGAGATCGCAGTCGTGGGGTTCGACGACGTGGTGACCGCCCGGCACACCCATCCCACCCTGACCACGGTGCGCCAGCCCATCAAGGCCCTTGGCCGCGAGATGACCCGCATGCTGCTCGCCCTGATCCGCGGCGAGCAGCCCACCCCGCTCATCCTCCCCACCGAACTGGTCGTCCGCGAATCCGCCTGAACCCGGATGGCGGTAGCTTCCGCTGTGCCCGTAACGGGATCACGCATGCGCGGTGAGCGTCCTCCTCGTCGCGTAGCAGAGCCAGGACGATGCACCGGCCGTGCTCAAGCCGCGTGAGCTCGAGATGCTCGAACGGCTGGCGCGCGCGGTCGCGCACTCCTCGGGCCTGTCCACAGTCGCCTGGCCTCAAGGCTTTCCTTGCGACTCCAGACCATCTCCTCTACATTGAATAAACATTTACTCAATGAGGAAGCATGGCCAGAACACGGAAAGAACAGGCGGAATGGCGGCGCGAGCAGTTGCTCGACGCGGCGCTGAAGGTCTTCGCCGAGAAGGGTGTGGACGGCGCGTCGGTCAAGGACCTCGCCGAAGCGGCGGGAGTGACCCCCGGTCTGCTCTACCGCTACTTCGACAGTAAGGAAGCCCTGGTCCAGGCGTTGCTGGCGGAGCGCGGTTTCCTGCCGCGCCTACGCGAGCTGTTGACCGCCGATCACGGCACGCGGCCCGCCAAGGAGGTGCTGGCGGAGTTGCTGGCCGCCTTCGACGGTCTGCTCGCGGACAACGCCGACCTCATGGCCGTGTTCTTCAGCACCACGCGGGCTCGCGCGGCGCTGGGCGAGCTGATGGCGGAAGGGCACCGTCTGGTCGGCGACTTCTTGACCACGCGCGTCACAGCCGGCGAGCTGCGCCCGCACGACGTCGCGACGGCGGCCAAGACCTTGCTCGCCACCGTGGCCGTGAACCGCCGGATGGGCACCCCGGTCGACGTCGACCGGCTGGTCGAGCTGCTGTTTCCCGAGGAAGGATGAAGCATCATGGCAACCGAGAGCACCAGATGTTGCGTGGTCGGCGGCGGCCCTGCCGGGATGATGGCCGGGCTGTTGCTGGCCCGGCAGGGCGTCGAGGTGATCGTCCTGGAGAAGCACGCCGACTTCCTCAGGGACTTCAGGGGCGACACCGTCCACCCGTCCACGCTGGAGTTGATCTCCGAGCTGGGGTGGATCGAGGAGTTCCTGAGGCTGCCGCACAGCAGGATGACCGACGTCACCGTGAGCATCGGAGGCCGGGCGGTCACATTCGCCGACTTCACCCGGCTGCGGGTCCGCTGTCCGTACATCGCGTTCATGCCTCAGTGGGACGTGCTGGACTTCCTGGCGGGGAAGGCGAGCGCGTACCCCTCCTTCCGCCTGCTGCGCAGTGCCACGGCGACAGGGCTGATCCTGGAGGAGGGGCGCGTCTCGGGGGTCCGGGCGGCCACCGCCGACGGTCCGCTCGACGTACGGGCCGACCTGGTGATCGCCGCCGACGGCCGCCACTCGACGTTGCGTGACCTGGCCGGACTGGAGGCGAAGGCGAGTTCGCCGCCGATGGACGTGCTGTGGTTCCGTCTGCCTCGCCGCGACGGCGACCGCTTGCCCTTCTTCCAGCGCGGCAAGGGGGTGCTGGTCGCCATCGACCGGGGCGAGTACTGGCAGCTCGCCTACACGATCCCGCCGGGGGCCTTCGCTCAGCTCAAGAAGGCCGGGTTGACCGCGTTCCGGGAACGGGTGGAGGGACTGGCGCCTGCTCTGCGTGATCGCGCCGGGCTGATAGACGACTGGGACCAGGTCCACCAGCTGTCCGTGAGGGTAGATCGGCTGCCGCGTTGGCACCGGCCGGGGTTGTTGTGCATCGGTGACGCCGCCCACGCCATGTCACCCGCCGGCGGCGTCGGCATCAACCTGGCCGTGCAGGACGCGGTCGCCGCCGCCAACCTGCTCGGTCCCGTCCTTCGCCAGGCGGGCGTCCCCGATGCGGCCGACCTCGCCAGGGTGCAGGCACGCAGGGAACGGGCGGTCAGAGTGACCCAGGCGTTCCAGGTCCGCATCCTGCGTGACCTGTATCCCAAGGGAACGGCGGACGACACGGCCGGGCACGTGCCGCCGATCTTCACCGCGTTCAAGGCGCTGCCGCCGCTGCGGCATCTGATGGGGCGCTTCATCGGAATGGGAGTGCGGCCCGAGCACATCGAGCAGCCCTAACCCGTGTTCGCTGCCGGCGCCGGCGGAGATCAGCCTGACCAGACAGCCGTTGCTGCACACCGACGGGCTGCAACTCATCCGCCAGGACCCACGCATCCCGGCCGAGCACCTGCCCGCCGACTGGCTGGCGATCCGCGCGGAGAAGCTGTTCCACACGCTGATCCACCGCTACGAGCCGAGCGCCGGGCAACTCGCCGCAACCGTGCTCGACGAGCCGCCCCTGCGCCAGTAGCCGGCACGGTCGGGCAACCAGCACGTATCCCCGGCGTCGGGGAAGGCCGCGCCGACGTGGGCGTGATCACACGGCGCTACCATCACACGCCCCTTGTCTGCCGAAGCATCCCCCGCCTCGTCGCTGCCGAGATCCAGACACGGACGCTGGGGGTCGAACGCGAGGATGCGTTCCCATAGCCCTCGCGGGGTTCGGGCCTTCCGGTAAGCACCGCCCTCGGCCGTATTTCGGCTCTTCGAACTTGATCGGGGTTGAAGCCTGACTGCTCGTGCTCGCGTGGCTGGGGTGCGGTCGGCTCTTGAGCGAGCTCGCGGCTCCCGTCGATCATTTCTGTTGTCGACGCAGAAGATCACAAC
>NZ_JBQQBR010000051.1:0-86829 GCF_052245935.1 Nonomuraea sp. 3N208
CTGCGGGAACAAGCCCTTCGGGTGGTTGCGGAACATCGGCTCGGTGCCGAACAGCACCACGGCCGCGCCCCGTTCGTCCCGGCCGCTGACCACGGCCGCCTGTCCCCTGGCCGCGTCCGGGCCGCCGGTGCCGTCCTCGGCGTTCGGCCGCCAGTGGCCGGACACGAGCGGGCCGTCGGCTGCGTACGACTGCTCGACCGTGACCCCGGCCCCGAGGGCGGTGAACCAGCGTGGCGAGTACACGAACGAGTGCTCGGGCGACCCGCTGCCGACGGGGCCGGACGACGAGGTCACGCGTACCACGCCGTTGGCGTCGCCGCGGCCGGCGACAGCGGTCGCCGTGAGCAGTCCCGCGGCGGCGTTGAACGCGGCGCCCGTCCCGCCCCGGGTGATCACGCCGCCGGTGGCGAGGAAGGCGTCGAGCGCCGTACGGGCGGCCGGGTTGAGCGCCGCGTAGCTGAGCCCGCTGGAGACGTACAGCACGTCGGTCCCACTCCAGTCGAAGCCCGCGTTGAGCACGGCGGTGGAGACGGGGGTGACGGGGAAGCCCATCTCACGCAGCGTGAACAGCTCGTCGGCGGAGGCGGCCGCGGCGACGCGCACCTGGGACAGCGGCGTGCCGGCGGCCGAGCCGGCCGGCGTGAACGCCACGCCGAAGCGGTCGGACACGGTCACGGCGGCCTGTCTGGAGGCGGCCGGCACGATGGCGCTGCCGTCGTTGGTCCAGGTCACGGCCACGCCCTGGGCGAGCAGGTCGTTCAGCGCCAGGGCCTCCTTGGCGTCGGTCACCTTCAGCGCGAGCGGCCCGGAAGTACGTGCGACGGATCCGGTGGGCGCGGCGGCCTTGACCGGCTCGGACGACACGTGGAGCGGGCCGGAGGCGACGCTGTCCACGGTGGCGCCCCAGAGCATGCCGTGGCTCCAGCCGGAGATGTCGTACATCGCATCCACCCGCGGGGAGATGTCCTCGCCCGGTTCCAGCATCACGTTGGCCAGCCCGCGCTTGGGCTGGCGCATGTCCACGACGTAGGAGCCGGCCGGGTACGTCTTGCCGTTCAGGCGGAACGGGCGCCCGGCCCGCTCGACCCGCACGTCGTTCGCGATGAGGTGGTCGACCAGGCGGGCGGCCGCGGTGGCCGAGCGCTGCCCGGTGATGACGTACGCGCGGGGGAAGGTCGTGTTGTAGACGTCCTCGGGGCCGAAGCCGGGCACGATGCCGAGCGGCACGACCTTGGACGGCTCACCGGCCGCGCCCCGCCGGAAGACCTCGATCTGGTCGGCGATCAGCTGGTCGTGCTTGGAGTGCACGAACCCGTAGGTGGCCCGGATGGCGGCGGCGGCCACGTCGGTGTTGATCGCGGAGCGGCGGCGCAGCTCCTCGACGGGCAGGTTGTAGTCGGCGTTGTTGACCCGGAGCGGGATCTCGACGGTGTGCGAGGCGACGGTGCCGTGGAACGGCGCGTACTGCGGGGTGAAGATCGGCGGCCAGTCGTCCCAGCCCTCGTCCGAGTCCCGGAACGGGATCTGCACCGGGTGCACGCCGTCCTTCGCCGGCGTGTAGCCGAGCCCGTTGACGGCGGCCTCCATGCCGAGCCCGTTGGCGTAGGTGTTCTTGATGAACAGGTCGTACTCGTAGTTGGCGCCGTGCGGCGGCGTGGTGGGCTCGATGAGCGTGCCGTTGACGTAGCCGTGCAGGTCGATCATGGCGACCGGCTGGGTGTCGATCATCACCTGGCGCATGGCCCGGACCTCGGGCTGGGAGGCGGTGATGAAGTCGCGGTTCATGTCGAAGCCGGCGCCGTTCGCCCGCGTGCCGTTGACGCGGCCGTCGGGGTTGGCGGTGATGTTGAAGTACAGCCTGGTGCGTTTCATGAGGTCGGCGACCTGCGGGTCGGTGCTGGTCGCGAGCTCCTCGATGGTACGCAGCGCGCCGTCGGTGCCCTCCCACTCGTTACCGTGGATGTTGGCGTTGACGAAGATCGGCGCCTTGTACCTGGCGGCCAGCCTGCGGTCGCGGGCGGCCCCGGCCGGGTCGTTCTCGATGCGGTCGCGGATGACGCTCTGCTCACCGGCCTCGCCGCGGCTCTCAGGGGCGGTGAGGGTCACGAGGTAGAGGTCGCGGCCCTGGTGGCTGCGGCCGATGAGCTCCACGCTGACGCGGTCGCTGCGTCGCTGCAGGTCGTTCAGCTTGGGCGCGATGGCGTGGTACGGCACGAGGCCCAGCTTGATGGAGGCGTCGGCGGGGTTCTCCGCGGGGATGGGGAGCTGGGTCTGCCTGGGGTACCCGCGGTCGCGGGACAATCCGTACGATCCGGTCGTCTCCGGGGCTCGGCGGAGCGTCTCGGCCTGCTTCCCCTCCGCGACGCCTGCGGCCACCTCGTTCCGCTCGGGGCCGTTGCCGAAGTCGCGTACGGCGGGCTGGGGCGGCTCGGCGGGCTCGGCTGCCGCCGACCCTGGCGGGACGAGGAGCGCGGCCGAGACGGCGATGCTCAGGAAAGCTGCATATAAGCGCACAAAGGCCTCCACGAATCAGTAGTGCGGTCTCGTTCGTACGTTTCAGTGCAAAACCCCACAAGACGCCGTGATCAGAGCGACGCGCAATCCATGTCAATCTGTGTCGCCCGGATCGCCCGCCGGCCCGCTCAGCGGGCATGCCACGGGCGTGCGTGCTCGTCGACGATCTCGGCCAGCCGCTGGAGCCGGGGCACCGCGCGGGCCCGGAGCGCGGCGGCCAGATCATGGGATGAGACGTCGATGCCGACGAGGTCGCTCCAGATGGCACGTCCGGCGAGCATCCCGGAGGCTCCCGCGCGGCAGGCGGCCCGCACGGCGGCCGGGAAGTCGTCGCGGTCCACGCCCTGCGAGAGCACGACCCACGGGACGGGGATCACCTCGTCGAGGCGCGCGCACTCCTCGACCAGGCGTTCCTCGGGCGCGGCCCCTCCGAGCGGGACCTGGGCCTTGTAGAGGCTGGGACGCAGCCCGGCCAGCTCGGCGGCCGCCTCCCTGATCATCGCGGGCCCGTCGAACGAGGGCACGGAAGTGGCGGCGGAGGCAGGATCCGCGGCGACGCCGGTCGCGGAGGCCGCCGCGACGGCGGGCGCGGAGGCGGGGGCCACGGCGGGTGGTTTGGCGACGCCTTCGAGGACGGACAGCAGCCCCGCCGCGGCGCACCGCCGGACGAACTCGGCGGCGATGTCCAGACGCCGCTGCCGATGCTCGTCGTCGCGCCAGATGAGCAGCAGCTTGGCGGCGACGGCGCCGGCCCGGCGGGCGGCCGCCAGGTCGACGCGCTCGTCGATCGAGGTGTCCTCCACGGGCCCGTCCGGGGTCTGCTGGAGGTTGTCGACGGCGACGATCAGCCCGCCCGGGATCAGGCGCTCGGCCGCCACCCGGGAGAAACCGTAGTCCTGGTCGATGAGGAACCCCGAGGCATGCGGCCCCACCTCCCTGGCCACCGCCAGCTTGAACACCGTCAGCGTGCCATCGCCCACCCGCTCGCCGGTGGCGGCGGCGAACATCTGCCTGAGGCTCTCGCGCTGGTCCATCGCCACCATGGCGAATCCGCCGGACGGCCGGGCCAGCAGATCGAGCGTCGGAGCCGGCGTGGTGGTCTCGGAGGTGGCCATAGGGAGCTCCAATCCGGGTCATGCGTTCCCGTGGCCGAGGCGAGCGGGCGCCGCGGGCACACCAGCCATCATGGGCACAGGAGCGACACGGACGCGAGCCCGCGATCGGCAATTCAATTCACTGCAACTCGTGCATTCATTTCGCGAAAAATGCCGCCGAAATCCATCCTTGACAAAACTCACAAGCGGCCAATAACCTCCGGGAGATTTTATCGATTTAATGCGCCAGGAGCCCTGTGCCATGAGACCCCCCAGCGGCGTTCGCCGCTTACTCGCCACCGCCTTGGCCGCCCTGCTCACCGTGTCGGCGACCGCGGCCCCGGCCACCGCCGGCTCCGGAGCCGGGCACGGCGCGGGCGTCCGGCTCGAGCACCTCGACCGTGGCCTGGTAGCGGCCTCCACCAGCGAGGGTGTGTTCCTCAGCTGGCGGCTGCTCGGCGACGAGGTGACCGGCGCCGGCGCCACCGGGATGGAGGGCGCCGACTTCCGCGTCTACCGCGACGGCCGCCCGATCGCCACGGTGACCGACAGCACCAATTACCTGGACGCCGCCGGCACCGGCTCGGCCGAATATCGCGTCGCCCCCGTCGTCAAGGGCCGGGAGGGCCGCCGAAGCGCCGTCGCCACGCCCTGGGTTAAATCGTTTTATGATCTTCAGCTGAAGAAACCGGCCGACGGCGTGACCCCGGCCGGCGAGGCGTACACGTACTCTGCCAATGACCTGAGCGTCGGCGACGTGGACGGCGACGGCCAGTACGAGTACGTCGTGAAGTGGGACCCGTCCAACTCCAAGGACGTCTCCCAGCGCGGCTACACCGGCAACGCCTACATCGACACGTACGAACTGGACGGCACCCTCCGCTGGCGGCTCGACCTGGGCGTCAACATCCGCGCGGGCGCTCACTACACGCAATTCCTGGTCTACGACTTCGACGGCGACGGCCGCTCGGAGATGATGCTCAAGACCGCGCCGGGCACGAAGATGATCCGCTACGGACGCGACGGCCAGGTCGTCTCCGAGCGCTACGTCACGATGCCGGAGCAGGACGTCAAGGCCGGCCACTCGCACACCGACGACTACCGCAAGAGCGCGGCGGACTACTTCGACCACGTGGTCGGCATGTTCGAGAAGTGGCACGAGCACCCCGAGGTGGTGGCCGGACGCTGGCCGGCGACGCTGGAGCAGGCCTTCGGCATCGCCCCGAGGCACCAGTACCCGCTGTCGCACGAGGCCGCCGTCGACCTGGCCACGTACTTCGTCGACGTCTACGCCCCGAGCCGCAGCGGCAACAACCGCCTGCGGGAGTTCGCCGGGTTCGTCATCACCGGCCCCGAGTACCTGTCGGTGCTGGACGGCGCCACCGGCAAGGAGCTGCAGACCATCCACTACAAGCCGGGCCGCGGCGACGACGGCCTGCTGTGGGGCGACTATGCGATGGCCCGCATCGAGCCGGGCAACCGGGTGGACCGGTTCCTGTCCGCCGTCGCCTACCTCGACGGCAAGCGGCCGTCGGCGATCTTCGCCCGTGGCTACTACACGCGCACCACGCTGGTCGCCTACGACTGGAACGGCAGGAAGCTGAAGGAGGTCTGGTACGTCGACAGCGGCCACGCGCCGATGGCCAACCCGTTCAACGCCTCCCCCCACGGCGTGCCCGGCAGCAACCCCGAGTACGCCGACCTCACCACCCAGGGCTTCCACTCGATGAGCGTGGCCGACGTGGACAATGACGGCCGGCAGGAGATCGTGTACGGCGCCGCGACCATCGACGACGACGGCGACCTGCTGTACTCGTCGTTCGCCGAAGGCCCGCCGCAGAGCAACGTGCCCGGGCAGAACGTGCGGCTCGGCCACGGCGACGCCATGCACGTCGGCGACCTCGACCCCGACCACCCGGGCCTGGAGATCTGGACGGTGCACGAGGGCGCCGCGTGGGCGCCGTACGGATGGGCGATGCGCGACGCCGCCACCGGGAAGGTGCTGTTCGGCGGCTACAGCGGCCGGGACACCGGGCGCGGCATGGTCGGCGACATCGACCCCGCCATCCGCGGCCTGGAGGCATGGTCGTCGATGCCGCCCAACCAGGAGATCCAGGCGGGCCTGTGGTCGGCGCGCGGCGAACACCTGGGCCGGACCACGCCGGGCACGAACATGAGCATCCGCTGGGCGGCCGACATGACGACCCAGCTCGTCAACGGCACCGCCACCACCGTGTTGCAGACGCCGACGATCGACGACTGGAAGCGCGGCACGGTGCTCACCGCGGAGGGCACGCTGACCAACAACTGGACGAAGGGCAACCCGGGGCTGGTGGCCGATGTGTTCGGCGACTGGCGGGAGGAGCTGCTGACGCGCACGGCCGACAGCTCGGCGATCCGGATCTTCCTCAGCACGGAGGTCACGGACCGCAAGCTGTACACGCTGATGCACGACCCGCAGTACCGCGTGGAGGTGGCCCGGCAGCAGACCACCTACAACCAGCCCGCCTACCCGAGCTTCTACCTGGGCTCGGACATCGACTGGTCGCGGGTGCCGGTGCCCCGCTTCCGGACCCCCCAGGGCTGAGCCAAGCGAGTCGACCGGCGGCGGTCAGCCGCCGGTCGACGTCAGCGGCCGGAGTCGTCAGCCGCCTGTCGACTCGCGGGCCACGACCGTGAAGCGGCTGATGAACTCCCGCGCGACCTGCCGCTTCTTCCCCTTCTCCGCCAGTCGCCCGACCAGGAACCGGACGGCCGTGCTCGCCATCAGCGCGTGGTCGGGGTCGATCGACGACAGCGACGGCACGATGAAGGCGCCCTCGGCGATGTTGTCGAACCCGATGACCTTGACGTCCTGCGGCACGCGGACACCGGCGTCGGCGAACCCGCGCAGCGCCCCCATCGCCACCGTGTCGGTCACGCAGAAAGCGCCGTCGAACTCGACCCCTGACTCGCTCACCCGCCGCGCGGCGGCGGCCCCCTGCTCCATGGTGAGCGCGTCGATGTGCACGAGGAGCCGCGGGTCGAGGGGGATGCCAGCCTCCTCCAGCGCCTCACGGTAGCCGTCGTAGCGCAGTCTGGAGACGTCGACCTCGTCCCCGGGCCCGCCGTCGATCAGCACGACGCGGCGGCAGCCCCGCTCGATCAGGTGCGCGGTCGCCGCCCGCGCGCCCTCGACGTTGGGCATCGCGACGTGGTCCAGCGGCCCGTCGAAGATCCGCTCCCCCAGGATGACCATGGGGTAGTCGACCTTGAGCAGGTGGGTGTCGGCCGGCCCCAACCCGACCGTGCTGAGGATGAGCCCGTCGTAGAGCCGGTTGCGGGACAGGGCGAGCGCGTCGAGCTCGCCCTCGCGCGAGGCCCCGGTCTGCTCGATCGCCACCTTGAGGTTGTGCCGGGCCGCCGCCGTGATGATCTCGGCGGCGAGCTGCCCGTAGTAGGGCCGGTCGACCTCGGGCACGGCCAGCCCGATCGTGCCGGTGCGCCCGGTCCGGAGATTGCGCGCGGCCACGTTGACCCGGTAGTCGAGGTCGGCGATGGCCTGCAGCACGCGGGCTCGGGTCTCCGTCTTGACGTGCGGGTGGTCGTTGATCACGTGGGACACCGTCATGGCGGACACGCCTGCCGCCCGCGCGACATCCTGAATCGTCACCATCCCCGCCGCCTCACCGGAGAATCCTCTCATGGCTGATCTAGCCCTTGACGCTGCCCTGCAGGAGCCCGTTGACGATGTGGCGCTGCATCACGATGAAGAAGATCACGACGGGGATCAGCACGATCACGCTGAGCGTCATGAAGGCCGGCCAGTCCACCGAGTACTCCCCGACGGCCTTGTAGACCTGCAGGACCAAGGTCTGCTTGTCGGGCGAGCTGATGAAGACGTTCGGCGTGATGAAGTCGTTCCAGATCCACATGGTCTGGAACACCCCGACCGTGATGAGGATCGGCCGGATGAGCGGCAGCACGATCCGCCAGTAGATCTGCCAGGGCCCCGCGCCGTCGATGCGAGCGGCCTCGAAGATCGAGATCGGCAGCGACCGCAGGTAGGCCTGGATGAGGAAGTAGCAGAAGATCGAGCCGGCCGCGTACAGGAAGACGAGCCCTTCCAGGCTGTCCACCAGCCGCAGCCCCACCAGGATCCGGTAGACGGGGATCAGCGTGGCCTGCCCGGGCACCAAGAACGCGATCACGAGGAGCACCCCGACCACCCGGTTGAGCAGCGTCTGGCGCAGCAGCATCGCGTACGCCGCCATCGACCCGATGACCAGCATGATCACGATGGACACGGCGGTGACGTAGAGGGTGTTGAGGAACGACTGCAGGATCGGCGTGCTCTCCAGCACCCGCACATAGTTGTCCAGGTAAAGGCTCGTCGGCGGCGCGAGCGGCGCGGCGGACGTCTCCTGCTGCGTCTTGAACGTGTTGACGACGATGTAGTAGAAGGGCACGCCGACCACGGCCGCGGCCAGGATCATGGCCAGGGACAGGATCGGCGAGGAGCGCTGTTTCCTCATGAGAGGCGTCCCTCCAGGCGGCGGGACAGGACGAGCTGGACCGCCACGATCGCCCCCACGGCCAGCATGAAGACCACGGCCAGCGCGGAGGCCTGGCCGAACTTGGCCTGGGCGATGCCGCTCTGGATGATCGACTGGGTGATGGTGAAGGTCGCGTACCCGGGGCCGCCCTTGGTGAGGGTGTAGGGCAGATCGTAGACCTTCAGCCCGCCGGTCATCAGCAGCAGCGAGCTGACGGTGACCGCGGGGGCGAGCAGCGGCAGCGTGATCCTGAAGAACGACTGGCGCGGCGAGGCCCCGTCGACCCGCGCGGCCTCGTAGTAGTCGCCGGGGATGGACTGCAGGTACGCCAGGTAGAGGATGGCGTGCCAGCCGGTGGACGACCAGACGGCGACCATGATGATCGACAACTGGGCGAGCGTGCCGTCCGACAGCCACGGCACGGGGCCGAGCCCGCCGACCGCGTCGAGCAGCCAGTTGAGCGCGCCGGACCCGAGGGGCGACAGGATGAACCCCCACACCAGACCGAGGATCGCGATGCTCGGGATCGCCGGGAAGAAGAAGACCGCGCGCACCACGTTCCGGCCGAAGAAGCGCCGGTTGAGCAGCACGGCCAGCGGGATCGCCAGCACCGTGACGATCGCGGTGGTGCCGATCGCGTACAGCAGCGTGAACCCCAGCCCCGCCAGCATGGACGGATCGCTGAAGATCTTCCGGTAGTTCTCCAGCCCGACGAAGTTGACGTCCGTGGAGTAGCCGTTGAAGTCGGTCACGCTGAAGTAGAGCGACTGCGCCAGCGGGATCGCGAACAACACCGCGAACACGATCCCGATCGGCACCAGGAACGCCTGCAGGCGCAGCCCTTCGAGCCTCTTCGGCGAGGTGAGCCAGGACAGGGCGCCCGTCGGTGCGGGCGCCCTTCTGCCGAGCGCGGTCATGTCAGCCCTGGGCCAGCCGGTTGTCCAGCGCGGCGGCGACGTCCGCCGGCTTGGCCTGGCCCTGCACCATCAGCTGGAGCTGGGCAACGCCCTCGGTGTTGAGCGCGTCCTGGACCCGCGGCCAGGCGATCTGCGGCAGGTAGAAGTTGCCGTCCTTGAGCGCCTGGAGGTTGGGCTCCAGCACCTTGTCGATCACGGGGGTGACGTCGGACGTGGTGGTCATGGCGGCCGTCTGCTTGTTGAACAGCGTGACGCCCTCTTTGCTGCCGAGGTACGTCAGGAACGCCTCGGCCTCCTTCTCGTGCTCGGTCTTGGCGTTGATGGCCCAGCCGGGCGAGGCGGCGCCGCCCCAGAACGGCTCGCCGTCGGGAGTGGGCACCCCGGCGAAGACCATGTTCATTTTCGGCGCCTTCTCTCGCAGCGAGGTCACGTCCCACGGACCCGCGGGGATCATCGCGACGCGGCCGTTGGCGAACTCGTCCACGATCTGCTCGCCCTTCAGGCTGACCGCGTCCTTGCCCAGCACGCCGCTGGTGAACAGTTGGTTGAAGGTCGTCAGCGGTCCGTTCCACAGGTCGCCGAACTTCTTCTTGCCCGCGAAGATCTGGGCGTCCACGTCGCCGCCCTGGCGCGCGTTCTCGTGGCCGACCAGGGCGGCGAAGGTGAGCGGCATGCCCGCCACCGATTCGTGGTACGGCGTGGTACCCGCCGCCTTGAGCTTCTGGCACAGCGCGATGAAGTCGTCCCACTTGGTGGGGAATTCGGTGACGCCCGCCTTGGCGAGGAGGTCCTTGTTGTAGAGGATGCCGGCGGACCACGACGAGATCGACATGCCGTAGGCCTTGCCGTCCACGGACCAGGCCTCGGTGTTGAACTTGGACATGTTCGCCATGAACGGCTTGCCGGTCAGGTCCTTGACGAAGCCGCCCTGAACGAGGTTGGTCTTGTTCTCCGCGGCGATCACGAACACATCCGCCCCGGTGCCCGAGACGAGCCTGGTCTGCAGCGCCGCGATGTACTCGGCTACGGGCGGGGCCGTGGAGAACTCGATGTCGATGCTGGGGTTCTGCTTCTCGAAGGCGTCGATGAGCGGCTTCATCGTCTGCTCGTTCTCCCAGGAGAAGAAGCTCAGCTTGGTCTTGCCGCCGCCGCTGCCTTCACTTCCCGAGCCGCATCCGGCCGTTGCGGCCAGGACGGCGGCCGCTGCCGCCAGCGTCGCGACTGATCTTCTGAGCAGGGACATCGCTCACCTCTTTGGCGATCGTTACCGTGGGGGGATGGGCGCGGGGATGGACATCCACGCGCGGGGCGACCGGCCAGTCTTGCGCCGGTTTATCGATACAGTGGTTTGTATCGATAAAAATCGGCAAATGTCAAGGATGTGTTGCCGGGCCCTCAACGGGCAGAATCGGGCCGGTGAGCGGCTCGTTGCGATCGCAGGTCAGCACGCCGTCGCACACCCGCAGCCGGGCCGCGTGCACGGCCGAGCGCCGTCCGCTGTCCGGCCCGTCCGGGTGGGTGAAGTAGAAGACCAGCGCTTCTTCGCCGGTCACCACGACGTCCGCGTGGTGCCCGTACCCGGCGTCGTGGTCGCCGGTGCCGGGCTGGTCGAGGATGAGCCCTTGGGGCTGCCAGGTCTCGAGATCGTCGGATCTGAGCACGCGCTGGCCGTGCCATTCGTCCACGATCATCCAGTGGTGGCCGCCGAGGGTGAACACGTTGGGCCCCTCGTGGGCGGAGATCGTGACCGCCGGGCCCTTGACCTTCCATTGATACAGGTCCTGGCTGTCGGCGGCCCAGGTGTGGGAGCCGTCGGCCTCGTCCTTGTACCAGAGGCGGTGGCCGCCGCCGGGCAGCGGGGCCACGCAGGCGTCGATCACGTACGCGGAGGACAGGTCCAAGGTGGAACGGTAGGTCCAGCGGACGAGGTCGGGGCTGGTGTAGTGGCGGATGTGGCGTTCATGGGACCGCCAGTTGCCGGGGACGCCGCGGATGACGCTGACGTACATGTGGTACGTGGCGCCGTCGTCGACGATCTCCGGCGCCCAGTACGTGTGCCGCCCCCACTCGAGGTCGAGGCCTTCGATGGTCCCCCGGTACAGCCAGGTCACGCCGCCGTCGGCGGAGGAGGCCACGCCGAGGTCCGTGCCGTGGACCCAGCTGACGTCCTGGCGGCGCGGGGCGGTCGCCCGCCTGCTGGTGTAGACCAGCCACCACGCGCGCTCGGCGCGGTTCCAGATCACGGTGGGATCTGTGGCGCCGTCGAACATGGGGTCGCGGTAAAGCGGCCGGGGAACCTCCGTCATGACCATCCTTCCCTGTAGATCGGTTTTGTAACGATACAGGCGAGGAGGGCACCCCGAATGGGATGCCCTCCTCGTGGACGGACTGACCGATGAGCCTGCCTAGTGCTTCACCGACACGGTCGTCGTGACCGGGGTGGTGTCCTTCTCGGCCCAGGCGCGGGTGTCGAAGGCGGCCGGGTGGCTCTTGCGGCCGATGCCGTCGCCCCACTTGGTCACCACGTACTGGATCTTGATGTGGCCCTCGCCACCGACGCCGTCCACGCCCAGGGTGTCGGGGTTGAACGTGCCGCCGGTCAGTTCGGCGAAGGTCTTGGCGTCCAGGTCTAGCATGACGCCGCGGCTGGAGGGGTCGCCGGGACCGCGGTCGCCGACGAAGAAGGGCAGCTTCTTGCCCTTGTAGACCACGTAGCCCTCGGTCATGAGCGGCCAGCTGGGGCTGGCGGCCAGCCCCTTCTGCATGGGCTTGCCCGCGGCGGGCAGACCGGTGTCGCCGGCTCGACCGGAGGAGTCGTCCCAGAAGTAGGACGCCGTGGTCGAGCCCATGAGCATGGCCTTCTGGGCGGCGCCGGCGTCCGAGCCGGTGTCGGCGTGCGCCGTGGTCGAGCCGATGGTCAGGGCGCCGAGGGTGGAGGCTGCGAGCAGGGCGATGGAGCGCATGCGGGCAGTCATGGTCAAGGGTCAGTCCTTTGTTAGGGGACAACGTACATTGCACTCGCTTGACGGACGTAGCCCAGGCATCAGGCCATACGGTCACTACGTGGAGCGCTAGAGAGTCCGGGAAACCGTCCTTCAGAGGTAAGGAGCGGGTCATTTGCCCGGCAACTGGAACTACGTTACCGACTCGATCCGGACAAACGCAAACAAAACACCACGAATCCGGCAAAGATCTACCCTGCGGGGTAAAGCCGGCTTCGGGGTTGCGGGGTCAACGCCACGTCGTACCCATCCATTCCCTGGGCTGCGGTCGGCGCTCCCGGGGGTGGCGGGCCGTGCGCGGCCAGGTACCGGGTTCAGGTCGCCCGGCATGCGGCCGCCGACGGCCCGCCGGTCACCGTCAGGTGAGCTGGATGTAGTCGAGTTCGGCGTATCCGGTGCCGCCCGCGAAGTACGGCGAGCCCTTCGCCAGGCGGATCACGTTGTAGCCGGCCCTGAGGTTGAGGGTGGTGCTGATCGTGGCGCCGAACTGGCCCCAGCCCGCGGTCGGCGGGTAGCTGACCGTGGTCCAGGCTCCTCCGTTGTAGGCGAGGCCCTGGGTGGCGGTGGCGCCGGTGCCGTTGGCGTAGCCGATGGTCATCGTGTACGCCCGGGCGGTGGGCACGTTCACCACGAAGTCGACGTAGCTGTCGGTGCGGGGTGTGCCCGAGTTGTCGATCCGGCCCACGTAGCCGCCTGCCGACGCGCTGGAGGCGCTCAGCCGCTGGGCGCGGAACACGGAGGCGTTCTCGGCCTCGTAGCGCTGTTGGTAGGACGGCACCCCGCTGACCGGTTCGACGAGGAGCTGGTAGCCGCTGGCGGCGTTCATGTTCGGCACCGACACGCTGAGCTGGCCGCCGCTGACCGTGCGGGTGGTGCTGGAGACCGTGGCCGGCGCGGTCACGGCCGTGAAGCGGCCGCTGGACGGGGTGGACAGCAGCGTGACGCGCACGCTGGAGCCGAGCGGGGCGAGGCCGGTGAGATTGACGGTGTTGGCCCCGGACTCATTGCCGAACACCACGTTGACGATCCTGCGGGTGGGGTCGTAGGAGGCGAACCCGTCCAGGCCGGTCTGCGTGGTGGACGTCGTCGTGACCATGTTCCCGGCCATGTCGCCGTACCACTTGTACAGCCACCAGGTGCCGGTGGGCTGGTTGTTGTTGACGACCAGGCCGTTCATGGTGCCGTACTCGTACCAGAAGGCGCGGTGCGCGGACTCCACGCCGCCCCTTTCCAGCTTGGCCACGTAGCTGGCGACCCGGCCGGGGACGTCCACCTCGGCGGGGGCGGCGTACTCGTTGATGGAGATGCGGCGCGGGCTGATGCCCAGCGACGCCTCCAGGTTGCGGTAGTCGGCGATGTCGGTGGCGATCCTGGTGGGGTTCGTCAGCTCGTGCCAGCAGATGATGTCGGGCAGCGTGCCGGTGTCCCTGGCGCGGGTGAGGAACGACTGCATCCAGGAGCGGTTGTAGGTGGCGGTGCTGGGGCCGACGATCGGCGTGAGCGTGTCGAGCGCGCGCACCGCCCGGTACGTGCGCACCCAGCCGTCGTTGAAGTTGCCCGCGGCAGAGGTGTTCCAGGTGTAGTCGGGCTCGTTCCAGAGCTCCCAGCCGATGATGTTCGTGACCGTGGTGGCCGACAGCCGGGCGTTGACCATGGTGTTCACCTTGGCCAGCCAGTCGTCCCAGCTCACCCACCGGTAGGGGAAGTCGGGGTAGATGTCGGGCATGCGGATGAACTCGCCCGCGCCGACCCTGGTGGCCTGCGGGGCGACCAGGAGGGAGTCGCCGCCGGGCGGCTGGCCGTTGGGACGCTGGCCGACGCCGGGCGCGGGCTGGACCAGCGAGTTCACCTTGATCGGCAACAGGGTGGAGTCGGCCGGGCGGGAGTTCTCCGCCAGTCCGTACAGGCCGCCGGAGGCGACGTGGGTGACCGGCCGGAACGGCTGGGCGGCGTTGACGGTCAGCGTCGCGCCCGCCGCGGCGGCCGGCGGCGAGGCGGTCACCACGGTTGCGGCCGTGGTGACCAGTGCTAAGGCGAGCACTCGGATTCGGGACATGGTGTCACGCTCCTTCGGGGGGTGTGGACACGGGCAACCAGATGCGCATGCTCGACGGGCCGCGCTGAGCCCAGGAGTTGTAGGGGCGCAGTGGCACGTCGAGCCACTCGGCGCGCTCCGCGGAAGCGGCCGAGAGACGGTAGGGCCAGGGCCGGTCGGCGTGGGCGGGCACGAGGCCGCGGACCAGCGCGCCGCCGGGCTCGGCCCGGGGAGCGGACAGGGGGTCGATCGCCAAGGCGTCGAGCCCGCCGGGGTGCGGGAGGTCGTGGGACTCGGCGCACATGACCTCGGGGCCGCGCTCGACGGCGACGCAGCCGCGTACGGCGTCGATGCGGGGATCCGGCCAGGTGAAGCGAGGCTCCATCGGCAGCTCGAGGGTGATCACGTCGCCGGCGCGGAACGCCCGCCTGACCCGTGCGGTGCCGGGCTCGACCGGCCGCGCCCGCCCGTCCTCGATCAACGTGGCGCCGGCAGCCCAGGCGGGGACCCGCAGGGAGAGGGTCCAGGGCGCGGGCGCGTCGGCTCCGATCCGGACGCGGACGGTCCCGGACTCGGGGTAGTCCGTCTCGACGTCCACGGCGACCTGCCGCCCGTCGGGCAGCTCGGCGCGCACGGTCCCGGGCGCGTACTGGTGGATCTGCAGCCCGTCGTCGTCGGCGGTGGCAAGGTAGCCCTCGAGGCTGGCCAGCGTCCTGGCGACGTTGGTGGGGCAGCAGGAGACGTCGAACCAGGCGGCCCGGACGCCGGCCTCGGCACGCGGGCTGACCTCGGTCGGGTCCGCCGGCCTGCCGGGCGTGCGCTGGTGGAGGGGATTGGCGTAGAAGAACGCCCGGCCGTCGGGGCTCGGTGAGGTCGCGATGACGTTGTAGAGCGTGCGCTCGATCAGATCGGCGTAGCGCACGTCGGCCGTGGCCAGGTAGAGACGCCAGGACACCATGATCGACGCCACGCCCGCGCACGTCTCGCAGTAGGCCCGGTCCGGCGGCAGCTCCCAGTCCTCGCCGAACCCCTCGTCCTGATGGCGGGAGCCCATGCCGCCCGTGATGTACGTGCGGCGCGCGACCGAGCGCTCCCACTGCCGCTCGACCGCGCGCAGCAGCTCGTCGTCGCCGAGCTCGACGGCGACGTCCACCGCGGCGGCGGTGAGGTAGAGCGCGCGTACGGCGTGGCCGCGCCAGACGTCGGCCTGCCTGATCGGGATGTCGTCCTGGAAGTAGGTGCGGCCCAGGGGGATGTCCCGCAGGGTCCCGTGCCCGCGGCGGTCGAGGAACAGGCGGGCCTGCTCGACGTACCGCTCCTCCCCCAGGGCCCGGCCGAGCTCGGCCAGCCCGACCTCGATCTCGGGGTGCCCGCAGATGCCCGGATTGCCGTCCGCGCCGAAAGTGCGGCACACGTGGTCGGCGGCCCGCCGCGCGATCCGTACCAGGTCGTCCTCGCCGGACCGAGCTCCGGTGCGCAGCCGGGCCACCGCGGCCTGCAGGAGGTGGCCGGTGTTGTAGAGCTCGTGGCCCATTTCGAGATCGCTGTAGCGCGGCGGCTGCTCTCCGTGGCCGAAGCACGTGTTGAGGTAGCCGTCAGGGTCCTGTGCCCGGCCGATGCGGGCGGTGAGCCGCTTGATCGCCGCCTCCGCCTCCTGGTCGCCGGTCCGGCCGGCCTCCCAGGACAGAGCCTCCAGCAGCTTGTAGACCTCCGAGTCGGAGAACGACCAGCCCGGGCGGTCGGGCCCGGTCGTGCCGTCGGCGACGCGATCGAAGTTCGCGAGCCAGCCGAGGCGCTCCATCCACGACTCGCAGTGGGACAGCGTGGCCGTCGCGTTCACGCTCTGCCTGCGGCCCCAGAACCCGCCGGTGATGGACACCTGCGAGAGCCCGAGGGGGCGTACCGGGCCGGTCGGCGGCAGCACGGGAACGGAGCGGTCGGTCATGTGGTGGGCCTTTCGAATCACGGAACGTTCAGTCCTTCACGGCGCCCGCGGTGACCCCGGCGGCGATGTAACGCTGCGCGAGGACGAGGAGGAACGCGGCGGGAATGGACGCGATCACGGCGGTCGCCATGATCGAGTTCCATTGGGTCGTGTTGTTGCCGATGTAGCGGAAGATGCCGAGCGTGATCGGGATGACGTCACTGTTGCGGTTGAGTGTCGAGGCGAAGATGAAGTCCGACCACGCCCACAGGAACGCGAAGAGCGAGACCGTGATCACGGAGTTGCGGCTGAGCGGCAGGATGATGGAGCGGAACGTGCGCCAAGTGCTCGCCCCGTCGATCTGGGCCGCCGCCATGAGCTCGGCGGGGATGCTCGCCATGAACGCCCGGAACAGCAGCACCCCGAACGGCACGGCCAGCGTGGAGTCGGCCACGATCAGGCCCGCGACGGTGTTGAGCATCCCGAGCCTGATGTAGATCGCGTAGAAGCCCATGGCCATGACCACGGCGGGGATCATCTGGGCGACCAGGAGCAGGAAGTCGATCCCGCGCGCGCCGAGTGGCCGCAGCTTGGCCAGCGAGTAGCCGGCGGGCAGCGACACGACCAGCGTGAGCGCGACCGTGCCGAGGCCGATGAAGAGGCTGGTGGCGAGGGCCGGCAACTGCTGGCCGAACGCCGCGGTGTACCCCTCGAACGTGGGATCCCACGGGAACCAGTGCGGCGGGTCGGCCCGCATATCGCTCGTCTTGGTGAGCGAGACGTTGAACATCCAGTAGACCGGGAAGAGCATCAGCCCCACCAGGACGACGCCCAGCGCGGTCTTCCACCAGGATCTCGCGGTCCTCATGCGCGTTCCTCCCTGCGCTGCAGATGCACGTGCACCAGACCGGCGGCGAAGGCGATGAGGATGAGGATGTTGCCGACGGCCGCCGCCGGGGAGAAGTCGGGCTGCCCGGTGCCGAACGCCTCCCGGTACGACCAGATGGCCAGGGTCGTCGAGGCGTCCGCCGGACCTCCCTTCGTCATGATCCAGATGATGTCGACGACCTTGAGCGTGTAGATCAGGCCGAGCAGCAGCGTGATCGCCGACACCGGGCGCAGCAGGGGGAACGTGATGCGCCAGAACCGCTGCCAGGCGTTCGCCCCGTCCAGGCCGGCGGCCTCGTACAGGTCGGCTGGGATGTTCTGCAGCCCGGCGTAGAGGATCACCAGGTTGAACGGGATCCCGAGCCAGATGTTGGCGATGGTGACGGCCAGCAGCGAGGTGTCGGGGGAGGTGAGCCAGTTGATCTGGCCGATCCCGAACGCCTGCAGCGCCGAGTTGACGATGCCGTTCTCGCTGTTGAGCATCCACGACCAGGTCGAGGCGGAGACGATCAGCGGCAGCAGCCACGGCACCAGGAACATCGCGCGCAACGCCACCGACAGGCGGAAGGTGCGATGGAAGAAGACCGCGAGCGCCAGCCCGAGGGCGTACTGCAGGGCGATGGAGCCCAGCGTGAACACCGCGGTGTTGCTCAGTGCCCGCAGGAAGGTGTCGTCGGCCAGGATGTTCGCGTAGTTGGCGAGCCCGGTGAACTCCGGGTTGCCCTGCACGAACGCGCGCGGCGTGTAGTCGTGCACGCTGAGCTCGATGTTGCGGTAGAGCGGATAGGCGTAGAAGAGGAGCAGGTAGAGGACGAGCGGCGCGAGGAAGGCGAGGGCCGTCCACCGCGGAGAGCGCCGCCGGGGAGCCTTGTGCGCCGCTCTCCTCACCGTGACCGTTGGGGTACGAACGGAGGTCATCGGATCAGCCGCCGGTGGCCTGCTTCGCCTGGGCCTGGGCCTCCTTGAGCGCGTCGGCCGGGCTGGCCGAGCCGCTCAGCGACTTCTGCACGGCCGTCCACATCGCCTCGGAGATCTTCGGGTACTTGGTGCCGAGGTTGTCGCTGGTGCGGCCCTTGGCGGACTGCACGGCCTCGACCCACGGCTTCAGATCCGGTTCCTTGGCGAGGATCGCCTGCTGCCCCTCGGCGGTGGAGGGGATGTAGTACGCGAACGTCGTACCGGTCTCCACCAGGCCCTCGGGCGTGGTCATGCACTCGAGGATCTTCTTGGTGGCAGTGTAACGCTGGGTGTCCTTCTGCACCGGGACCGTGATGAACTCGCCGCCCGTGGGCGTGGGGGCCACGCCCCCGTCCTTGCCGGGGATCTGGACGATGCCGGTGGGGAAGCCCGCCTTCTCGGCGCTGTTGATCTGCCACGTGCCGTTCTCGGCGAAGGCGAACTCGCCCGTCAGGAACTCCTCCCAGGTGGTGTTCTGCGAGTTGCTGATGACGGAGTTCGGCGCGGTGCCGTCCTTGACCCACGAGGTCCACAGCTCCAGCGCAGACACGGCCTCGGGCGAGTCAAGCTGGGTGAGCTGCGCGCCGGCGCCCCAGAACCACGGCAGGAACTGGAACGAGCCCTCTTCCGTGCCGATGGCCGAGAACGTGATCGGCTTCTTGCCCGCCGCCTTGACCTTCTTCAGCGCCGCGTTGAGCGAGGCCCAGTCCTTGATCGAGGCGGGGTCGACGCCGGCCTCGTCGAGGATCTTCTTGTTGTAGTAGAGGGCGAGAGTGTTGGCGCCGATGGGGATGCCGTAGGCCTTGCCGTCCAACTCCCCAGCGGCGATGAGGTTCTTGTCGAACCTGGAGGTGTCCAGCCCGAAGTCGGACATGGTGGTGAGCATCCCGGCGTCGGCGAGCGTCGAGACGGCCGGATTGTCGAGGAGGATGACGTCCGGCGCGTTGCCCTCCTGCCCGGCCAGCAGCGCCTGGTTGGTCAACGCGGTCGTGTCGTAGGCGGTGCGCTCGATGGTGACGCCGGCCTGCTGCCCGCAGGAGTTCACCCGCTTCGCCCAGGCGGAGGACGCGTCATGCTGCGGGTACGGGTCCCACCACGTGTAGACCGCGCCGGCGGAGCCGGCGGCCGTGGGGGTCGCACCGCCCTGGGGAGCGGAGGCGCAAGCGGACAGAGCGGACAGCGCCAGAACGGCGGTTCCGAAGACCGCCGCCCTCGTGGACATCGACGAACGGTTCATCGATTCCTCCAATGTTAGCGCTCACATCGAGCGTCAGAAGTTGTCGGGGGGTCTGGGCACGCTCAGGGGGCGTACGGAGGCTGGAGAGGCGCCCCCGGGGCCGCGGTGCTGCCTCGGGAGACCAGTTCGGGTGAGATGAAGCGCACGACGAACGGCTCGTCGCGGGCCGACGCCGATTCGACGCGGCGCACGAGCTGGCGCACCGCCATCGAGCCCAGGCGGTCGGGTGCGCTCTCGATGAAGGAATAGGGCAGAGAGAAGGTCGCGGCGAACTCCTCGGAGTAACGCCCGATGACCGACAGGTCCTCGGGGACCCGAAGTCCGCGCTGGTAGGTGACGGACGGCAGCGCGGCGGCGGCCGCCTCGTTGTTGATCAGCAGGCCGGTCGCCTCGGGGTAGGCGTCGAGCAGGCCGTTGAGCAAGCGGCCCACGGCAGGTTGCCGGGACTCGCCGTACACCGCGTGCAGGGTGACGCCGAGTTGCCGCGCCCGTTCCTGCGCGGCGTCCCGTAGCCGCCAGACGTAGGCGCCGCCACGCTCGACAACGTGCTCGGGCTGCGAGATCAGGATGAGCTCGCGGTGGCCGAGGCGGTGGAGGTGCTCCACCATGACCCGGCCGGCCTCCTCGAAGTCCAGGTCGAACACATCGAGACCCGAGCAGTCGCCGGGCAGGCCGACCAGCGCGCCCGGCTGCGGCGCGGCGCGCAGGATGGGCAGCCGCGGGTCGTCCTCCGCGATGTTCATCAGGACGACACCGTCCACCATCCGGGAATCGGTGATGCGCCGCAGGGCCCGCGCGCCGTCGGCCTCGGTGACCAGCAGCGTGTCGTAGCCGAGGTCGCGGGCGGTGTCGGTGACGCCCAGGATGTACTGCATCATCGCGGGCGCGAACTCGTCTTCGTGGAACTGGGCGAGCAGACCGAGGACCTTGGTCTGGGAGGTGGCGAGCGCGCGAGCGCCTGCGTTCGGCGTGTACGCCAGCGCCTCGGCCGCCGCGAGCACGCGCCGGCGGACCTCCTCGGAGATGGGCCGCTTGCCTGACAGCGCGTACGACGCCGTGCTGCGGCTCACCCCGGCCTCCCGGGCCACGTCTCCGATCGTCGCCACTCTCACCTCCTGATAATGCATCGAACCGGTTCGACGATTGCGTTGCGGACTCCCTCATATCGTCGACCGGACGACGCCATGCAGGAAGATCCACGGGATCATGCCTCACCAGCGGCGGCGAACCGGTTCAACGATTGGGCTCGACTGTCACTCCTCCAGGAGGCAGGCGTCAAGAGCGAGGGACGCGGACGATACCGAATCGTGACATGCCGGAAACGACAAGAGAACGCCCCATTGACGTGTGCGCTGCGGGTACGTAACCTACGCGAAACCCTCGGTTGCGTTGCGGATCGACTCCCTCGAACTTGTTAGCGCTCACATGACCTAGGGACATCGTGATGACCTTTCCGAGCATCACCAAGGCCATGCGCGCCGGACTGCTACCGGCCGCCCTCACCCTCGCGTTAACCGTTGGCGTCCCGGTCGCGGCAGCGGCCGATCCACCCACACCCGCCCTCGTCTACGAGTTCGACGCCGACGACGTCAGCACCGGCTCCGTCACCGACTCCTCGGGCAACGGCCTGCACGGGACGCTGGTCAACGGCTCCACCGCGTCTTTGGTCGACGGTGCGGGCGAGGGGCACGCGCTGAGCCTGCCCGGCGGCGCGCCGACCTCGAGCGGCGCCTACGTGAAGCTGCCGTTGGAGGCGATCAAGGGCAAGACCGACCTGACCGTGTCGGCTCGGGTGAAGTGGGACGGCACCACCGCCCCCTGGCAGTGGATCTACGCGCTGGGCAAGGACACCAGCCGCTACCTGTTCACCACGCCGTACAACGGCGACGGCCGCCTGCGCACGGCGGTGACCGCGTCGTCGGCGGGCGGCGAGGCGCAGGTCACGGGGGCGGCCGCGCTGCCGGCCAACGCCTGGAAGACGCTGACCGTCACCCTCGACACGGCCGCCAAGCGCGTCACCACCTACCTCGACGGCGCCGCCGTCGCCTCGGCCGCCACGAACGTGACGGCCGCGCAGTTGATCGACGCCGCCACGACGTCCGCCGGGTTCATCGGCCGCTCGTTCTATCCGGACCCGCTGTTCGACGGGGCGATCGACGACTTCCGCGTCTACGGCGCCGCGCTGACGGCCGAGCAGGTCGCCGCCCTCGCCGGCGGCCAGGTCCCCACCCCGACGGGCCTGACCCAGGACACCTTCGCGGTGCGGACGTTCATCGGTACCGCGCCGTCCCTGCCGGCCGCGGTCCGCGCCACCTTCTCCGACGGCTACGACCGCGACCTGGCCATCACCTGGGCGCAGGTGAACCCCGAGGACTACGCCAAGGCCGGGACGTTCACCGTGACGGGCACGGCGGGCGGCCGACCCGTCACCGCCGGCGTCACGGTGATCCGCGAAGGCCAGCTCGTCATCGACCTGGCCAAGGACACCGGTGCCTTCCACGGCGGCGCGTCCGGCACGCTCTACGGCCTGTATGGGCCTGGAGTGCCGACGAACAACCTGATCGAGGGCATGCGCCTGCGCACGGTCTCGACCAAGGCCCAGGACGGCCCGCAGCACCCGGGGGCCGACGCGCTGGAGGTGGTCAAGCCACTGGCTGACAGCACCGACGGCGACGTGTACATCTACATGACCGACATCCACCGCGGCTTCCCGTACCAGTGGCCGGGCAGCACCCCGCTGGAGAAGCTGGACCTGTACAAGGAGAAGATCGCCAAGCAAGTGGACCAGGTCCGCGAGCTCGACCCGAAATATCAGGACAACATCGTCTTCGTGCCGTTCAACGAGCCCGAGGGCAACATGTTCGGCACCGGCGAGTGGAGCTACAACCGCAAGAGCTGGCTCAACGACCCGGCGGACTACTTCAGGGCGTGGGACGAGGTCTACGCGCTCATCAAGGGCAAGATTCCGGACGCCAGGATCGCCGGACCCAACACCAGCGTGCTGTACTCCCAGGTGAAGGGCTTCCTGCAGCACGCCGTCAAGGCGGACACCGTGCCCGAGGTGATGACCTGGCACGAGCTCAGCCACCCCGAGCAGGTGCGGCAGAGCGTCAAGCGCTACCGCGGGTGGGAGGCCGAGGTCTTCGCCGGCACCAAGTACGCCGGGAAGAAGCTGCCGATCAACGTCAACGAGTACGCCTTCAACTACCACACCTCGGTGCCCGGCCAGATGATCCAGTGGGTGTCGGCCATCGAGGAGTCGAAGGTGGACGCCGACATCGCCTACTGGAACATCGACGGCAACCTGTCCGACTCGGCGGTGCAGGCCAACCGCGCCAACGGCCAGTGGTGGCTGCTCAACGCCTACGGCAGCATGAGCGGGCACACCGTGCAGGTCACGCCGCCGTTCCCGGGGCAGAACTACACCCTGCAGGGCGTCGCCACGCTCGACCCGGCCAAGAAGCAGGCGCGGGCGATCTTCGGCGGCGCGAGCAGCGCCGGGCACATCCGCTTCGAGAACGTCCCCGACGACGTCTTCGGCGCGAGCGTGCACGCTTGGATCCGCGAGATCCCGTGGACGGGGCAGATCGGCGACTCGGCGCAGCCGGAGATCATCGCCGAGCGCGACGTCAAGGTCGAGGACGGCACCGTGGCGTTCGACTTCGGCAGCGGTGACCTGCCGCGGCTGAAGGAGTCGTCGGCGTACGAGATCGTGCTCAGCCCCGAGGGCACGGGCACCGCGACGGCGGCCGCGCCCAAGCTGTGGGAGCAGTCGTACGAGGCCGAGGACGCCAAGTACACCGGCAGCGGCTACAGCCGCAACGGCCCCGAGGGCTCACCCTCGGACGTGTCGAAGTTCTACACCTCCGGCCGCTACAACGTCGGCGGGCTGCGGACCGGCTCCGACGGGGTGCTCGACTTCACCATCGAGGTCCCGCAGGACGGCCGCTACGACCTGAGCGTCTTCGCCAACTCGCTCAACACCTTCGACCGGGTGCGCGAGCAAGGGCAGACCAACGTCTTCGTCCGCGTGGACGGCGCCGCCGAGCAGGAGCTGTTCCTGCCCCTCGGCTACAAGTGGGTCGTGTGGGACCACGCCGACACCACCGTGGAGCTCAAGGCGGGCAAGCACGTGATCTCCCTGGCCGCGCGGAGCCTCGACGGCGCCAAAGCGACCAAGGGCGACGCGCTCGTGGACCGGATCCGGCTGTCGCTGGCCAACCCGGCGGCGACGACCTCGATCTACGAGGCCGAGCTGGCCGACCTGAGCGGGGCCCACATCGCCTACGACGTCAAGGGCGACGGCGTCGGCGGCTCGGGTGTCGTGGCGACCGACCGCGGGAAGTCGGTGACGTTCTGGGTCTACTCTGCCCAGGACACTGCGGCCACCCTTGACCTCAAGCTGCTTGGCTCCGGCCAGGCGACAATATCCGTCAACGGCATCCAGGTGATGGAGGACGCCCGGCGCGACGGCTCCACCAGGACGGTGTCGCTGTCCGGCGGCGTCAACAAGGTCACCGTCTCCGGCGCGTCCGGCACGGCGCTCATCGACCGGCTGGAGGTGCGCCCGGCCGCCGACGCGCTGCCCGGCACCGCCTACGAGGCGGAGTCGGCCCAGCTCGCCGGCACGGCGAAGGCGTCGCAGCTCTCCCTGGCCAGCGGCAAGGCCGCGGTCACCGGGGTCGGCGGCACGCCGGGCAACGCCAACACCCTGACCTTCACGGTGCAAGCGGACAAGCCGGGCACGTACGCCATGCGCGTCCGGTATTCCAACCCGGAGCAGTCGCCGGCGACGCACTACAACCCGGACCCGCTCGCCAGGCACGCCGACATCGCGGTGAACGGCGCCGCCCCGCAGCGTGTGCTGTTCCCGCACTCCTTCCACGAGAACAACTTCTGGGAGCTGACGGTCCCGGTGCGGCTGAACAAGGGCGACAACACGGTGCGGTTCTCCGCCGAGGAACTGCCCAACTTCGACGGCAAGACCTACGCGTCGGAGACCTTCCCTGGAGTGCTCCTCCGCTCCCAGTACGCCCCGACGATCGACAAGATCACGGTCGCTCCCTATAGGGACTGACACACATGAATCCGCCCGTGCCTCGAAGGTCTGCCTTCGAGGCACGGGCGGCGTGTGGGCGGCGAGGGCCGGCGCGCCGATCACCCGCGGTGCGGCACGAGCCGGGCACCCAGGGCGCGGGCCGCGATGACCAGCGCGGCGGCGGCCAAGACGATGTCCTTGAGCACGTACTGCGCGGTCAGCGTCGGAGGCCCGGGGAACAGATCGGTGAAGAACAGCACCAGCGGCGCCATGATCCCCACCAGCGCCCCGGCCAGCACGGCCAGGCCGGTCTTCAGCAGCCGCCCGGTGATGAGGGTCAGGCCGATGAAGCACTCGACCGCGGCCACGAACATCAGTGCTGTGGTGCCGGAGAGGAGTCCGAAGGACAGCGTCTGAACGGTGGCCACCGACAGCTCCTCGGCCGGGCTGACGCCCGGGAAGAACTTCAGCGCCCCGAAGCCCAGGAAGATCAGGCCGAGGCTGACGCGGAGGACGTCGATGCTGTGCGCGGCAAGCCAGCGGGTCACGGCCGGGATCGTACGGTGCGTGAGCGTGTGCGTGAGAGTGGTCATGTCCGCTCCTGTGTCGAGTTCGTGTTGTGTGCTCGACTTCAGGGTCGCCTGGGAGCACCCCCTGGGTCGTCAAGCCCGGGGATGGCTTCGCGCTACGCCCTCATGCGTAGTAGCGGGGAACGGCAGTCACCTCTGGAGCGTAGACAGAGTCACTTCCTTACTCCCGGGTGGGCCTACTCCACGACCAGGTTGACCGGGATGTTGCCGCGGGTGGCGTTGGAGTAGGGGCACACCTGGTGGGTGGCCTCGACGAGCTCGCGGGCCGTCTCCGGGGCGATCGAGTCGGGCAGCTCGACCCGGAGCGTGGCCTCGAGCTGGAAGCCGCCCTGGCCGTTCGGCGACAGGCCGATCTCGGCCGTGACCGACGCGTCAGAGACGTCGAGCTTCTTGCGCGCGCCCACCAGCTGCATCGCCGAGGCGAAGCAGGCGGCGTAGCCGGCGGCGAAGAGCTGCTCAGGGTTGGTGCCGTTGCCGTCGCCGCCCAGCTCCTTCTGCCGGGCCAGCGTGACGTCCAGCCGTCCGTCCGAGGAGACCGCGCGGCCGTCGCGCCCGGCGGCGGTGGCGATGGCGGTGTAGATGCTCATGACGATACCCTTCTCAGTGAACAGACCTGTCTGTCTGTCTTCTTGCCAAGAGAGTAGACAGGTCTGTCTGGTACCGTCAACTGGTGACCGCAGAAACGATGGAAGGACATCGCCCGAGCGCGGCGCGCACCCGCGTGCTCGACACCGCGACGCGCCTGTTCTACCGGGAGGGCGTGCACACGGTCGGGATCGACCGGATCATCGCGGAGGCGGACGTCGCCAAGGCGACCTTCTACAAGCACTTCCCGAGCAAGGACGACCTCGTCCGCGCGTACGTGAGCGATCAGAGCACGCGGCAGCGCGCCGCGGTCGCCACCGTGGACGCCGCCTCGGCGCGCGAGAAGCTGATGGCGATCTTCGCCTTCATGTGCGAGTTCGGCGCAGGCCCCGCCTACCGCGGCTGCCCCTTCGTCAACACGGCGGCCGAATATCCCGATCCCGGCCACCCCGTACGGCAGGCCATCGCCGAGCACCGCCGCTGGACCCGCGACCTGTACCGGGACCTACTCGCCGCCGACGGCCACCCCGACGCGGAGCGCACCGCCGACATCCTCCTACTGCTCAGGGACGGGCTCGTGGTCGGCTTCGATCTCGACGACCCGGTCGCGGTCCGCGCGGCCGTCCGGGAGGCGCTCACCAGAGTGCTGGGCACCGGAGAAGGAGTTTCCCCGCCCCGCGCGTGATGCGCGGCCCGGCAGTGTGGGCGGCATCACATGGCCGTTGGCGCGGGTGGACCGTCACCAGCCGATCGGAGCACTGGGTGGCTGCCGGCAACGCGGACACGTCAGGGCTTGGCCAGGCGGCGGGCGATGACCCTGAGGGCGAGGACCTCGTCGGCGCCCTCGAAGATGGACAGCACGCGGGCGTCCACGAACAGCCGCGAGATGCTGTACTCCTCGGCGTACCCGTAGCCGCCGTGCAGCTGCTGGGCTTCGCGGGTGACCCACTCGGCCGCCCGGCAGGCGAGCTGCTTGACCTGCGCCGCCTCGAGCCCGCCGTCGCCGGCGGCGACGGCCCGTGCCGCCGCGAACGTGAACGCCCGGCACGCGGCGATCAACCCCGCCATTCTTGCGATCTTGGTGCGGGTCAGCTGGTAGTCCGCGAGCGACCGGCCGAAGACCGAGCGCTGCCGGGCGTAGTCCACGGCGAGTTCGAGCGCCGACTGCATGACCCCGACGGCCCGGGCGGCGGTCTGCAGGCGCGCGTTGGCGAATGCCTGCATCTGCAGGTAGAAGCCGCGCCCGAGGCCGTCGTCCAGGCCGATCAGGTCTGCCGCGGGGACGTGCCAGTGGTCGAAGCGGACCTCGAAGGAGTGCATGCCGCGGTAGCCGAGGGTGCGGATGGCGCGCCCTTCGACGCTTCCGCCGCCCTCCTGGGTGAGGCGCCACTCGTGGCCGGTGAAGGACGGTTTCTCCACGACGAAGAGCGACAGCCCTCGGTGGCCGGCCGCGCGGTCCGGGTCCGTGCGTACCAGGACGAGCAGGTAGTGGGCGCGGCCGGCGAAGGTGCACCACGTTTTGACGCCGTTCAGCACCCACTCGTCGCCGTCCCTGACCGCGCTGGTGGTGATGGCGGCGACGTCCGACCCGCAGTCGGGCTCGGTCACCGCGACGGCGCACAGCCGCTCCCCCGAGGCAATGGCGGGGAGCCAGCGCCGTTTCTGCTCTTCGGTGCCGCCGCGGGCGATCGCGGCGCCGATGATCTCGGGGCGGGTGATGAGCGAGCCCGCGGCCCCGAGCGAGGCGCGGGCGAGCTCTTCGGTCACCACCACCATGCTCAGCAGCTCGTCGGCCCCGCCTTCCGCGTAGCCGCCGTACGCGGCGGGGATCGACAGCCCGAAGCAGCCCATGTCGGCGAGGCCGTCGATGATGACGGCGGGGATGTCCTCGTCGTCGCAGTGTATCCGATCGGCGACTGGGGCGATCTGGTCGGCTGCGAACTCGCGGAAGGCGGTGCGGACCAGCTGCAGCTCGTCGGACAGGTGCCGCGCTCCCGCCTCGCGGGTGGCCATGACGCGCTCGGCCACACGTTCCAGGAGAGCCGGGTCCCGTCCGGCGGCCATGTGGGCGGCGATCCCGTCAAGCGCGGTCCGGTCCACGCCCCACAGGGATTCCCGGCCGGTCATGCGGCCCGTCACGTCCGCGGCGACGTCGGCGGCGTAGAGCAACGCCAGGTCGTCCTCGGCCGCCCCGTTCGCGCGCCCGAGGCCGCGGGCGCCGTGGCCGAGGAGTGCCGCGGCGGCCGCGACCGACGACGACACGGAAGCCACGTCGTAGGCGACGGCCTGGTGCTCGCCGGTCGCCTGCAGGTGTGTCGCCGCCTTGCCGACGACGGCTTGCAAGGTGTCGACGATGACGCGGGCGTTGTGCTCCATGTCCGAGATCCTCAGGGTTGTGACGCCGTAGTTGCCCCGAAGACGACCGTTTCACGCATGGCTGGGCCCTTCGATCGTCAAGGTGCTGCAGGGTTCGCCGGAGTCCTGGGCGAACAGGCCCAGCGCGAGCGGGACGTCCTCGACCCTGCGCATGCGCGCGGCTTGGCCGCAGAACAGGGGTTTGCGGTTCCTGTGCCGGATACACGAGATCGGCACGCCGTGTTGCTCGAGACGGAGCACCTCGGCGAGGGCGAGCGTCATCAGCGGCCCGTGCACCACCAGTCCGGGATAGCCCTCGACGCGGGTGGCGTACGGCCAGTCGTAGTGAATGCGGTGCGGGTTCGACGTGGCGGCGCTGAAGCGCATCAGCAGGGTCGGGTCCGTGGCGAGATCCCACGCCCACTCCCCCGCCCGGGTGAATGGCGCGCCGGTGGGGGTCAGGGCGGCCGCCGGCTCGGCCGGAATCTCCGCCGGGAGGACGGGGCCCGCGTCCCGGTAGATGAGGTCCTGCCGTTCCTCGATCGCGAGCCGGTCGTGCTCGTCGTACAGCCTGGTGGCGACGGCCACGACGACCAGCTCGCCCGAGCGCCCGGACTTCTCGGTGACCGACTCCACCCGCGACTCGCGCCGCACCGTGCCTCCGACGGTGAGCGGGGCGTGGAAGACGACCTCGCCACCGGCGAACATGCGCCGCGGCAGCTCCACCGGAGGCAGGAACGACCCGCGTGCCGGATGGCCGTCCGTGCCGAGGACGGAGGAGACGGGCCAGCGGGCCAGGGCCGGCCAGTGCCACAGCGGCGGCAGGGCGGCGCCCGGGCCGATCGCGGGCGTGCCGTCGTCGAACAGCGACGACAGGGCCGCCACGGGGTGCGGGTCGAGCGTCTCGGTCGTGGTGACGGTGTGCGGTGCCCAGCTCATCAGCTTCTCTCGTTCATGTGATGGGGTTGCGGGCGATCAGCTGCGCCGCGATGACGTTGCGCTGGATCTCGTTGGTGCCCTCGCCCAGGATCATCAGCGGGGCGTCCCGGAAATACCGCTCGACCTCGAACTCCTTGGAGTAGCCGTACCCGCCGTGCACCCGCATCGCGTCCAGCGCCACCTGCATGGCGGCCTCGGAGGCGAACAGCTTGGCCATGCCGGCCTCCATGTCGGCCCGGGCGCCCTCGTCGAGCCGGCGTGCGGCGTCCTCGGTGAGCAGCCGCGCCGCCCTTACCTTGGTGGCCATGTCGGCCAGCAGGTTCCCCACCGACTGGTGTTTCCAGATCGGCTTGCCGAACGACTCCCGCTCCTGGGCGTACCTGATGGCGTCGTCGAGCGCGGCCTGGGCCACGCCGACCGCGCGGGCGGCCACCTGGATCCTGCCGACCTCGAGGCCGCGCACCATGTGCGCCCATCCCTGGCCGGGCTCGCCGCCGAGCACGGCGGAAGCGGGGACCCTCATCCGGTCGAAGACGAGCTCGCACGCCTCGACGCCCCGGTAGCCGAGCTTGGGCAGGTTCTTAGAGATGTTGCGACTGAAGGTAATCGGACGGTAATGTTCAGTCACAGCCGGGTGCCTGACTGGCGCCCGGTCCCGGCCCCCATTGGTGCTCGCACCAACGGGACAGCGTCGGGCGGGGCGGTGGCCCAAGAGCCGCACTCCCTCCAGGAATGCGGAGTCAGGCCCCGACAACGCGGTTCTCAACCACGGTCCGCCCGGCTCGCCGGACGGACGCGGCATCGGCTTCCACCGAATCGCTTCCCGGCCTCGGCCGGCAGGCGACGAGGCCACGCTGATGTCCGTTTTACTCATGTAACACAGAGAGCCGAAGACGCTCATCCAGCCGCGGGCCAGTTCCTCGGTCACCCGGGCGAAGCAGGCGGCGCTGACGTCCACGCCGCCGTGCTCGCCCGGGACCAGCAGGCAGAAGAAGCTCAGCTTCTTCATCTCGTCGATGAACGCGGCGGGGTACTTGTCCACCGACTCGTAGTCCCGTACGCGCGGCCGCACCCGCTCGTCGACGAATTCGCCGGCCAGGGCGACGATGTCCCGCTCGTCCTCGGTCAGTGCGCTCATCGTCGTTCTCCGCTTCCGGCGCTCCGAATGATGCCGTTGTCCCTCAGCTTGGCGAGGTCCTGCTCGGACCGGCCGAGCTCGTCGCGCAGCACCTCGCCGGTGTGCTGCCCCACCAGCGGGGCCGCCGCCGGGGGCAATTGCCGCCCGTCCATCACCAGAGGTGATCCCGGCGCCCAGTGCTCGCCGACGCCGGGTTGGTGGAGCCGCGCCATCAGCGGGTTCCCCGGCAGCAGCGGGACGAGGTCGGCGAAGCTCCGGTACGCCGACCACAACACCCGGGTGTCCCGCAACGCCGCCTCCGCCTCGGCCAGGGTGTGAGCCTCGAACCAACTCGCGAGCAGCTCGCCGAGCACCTTGCGGTGCCGGTGGCGCTGCGACTCCTCGGTGAAATCGGCGCCGAACGCGGCGGCCAGCGCGGTGACCACGTCGGCGAGCCCGGTGGCGGCCAGGAGGTCCCGCCAGTGCCGGGGCGTGAGGGCCACGATCATCAGCCGCCCCCCGTCGGCGGTGGCGAAGTCGCGGCCGAAGGTGCCGTACACGTGGTTGCCGTCACGTTGCCTGGGCGTGCCGCCCAGCTGGGCTTCGGCGAGATAGCCGAGGCTCCCGGCGGTGGCCAGGGCGACGTCCTCGAGTGCGAGGCGTACCTGCCCACCCTCGCCCGTCAGCAGGCGGTGGTGTTCGGCGGCCAGCAGCCCGGCCGCCAGGTAGAGGCCGGCGGCCAGGTCCCAGGCCGGCACCACGCTGTTCACCGGCTGTGCCGTGTCCGGCGGGCCGGTCAGGAGGGGGAATCCGGTGGCCGCCTGGACGGTGTAGTCCACGGCGGCCCCGCCGTCGCGGCGGCCGGTGAGGAGCACGTGGATCACGTCGGGGCGGCGTGTGCGCAACGCCTCGAACGTCAGCTCGGGGAACCGGTCCGCGTTGCTGACCACCACCCCGGTGCGGACGATGAGGTCGGCGACGAGCGCACGGCCCTCCTCCCGTGACAGGTCCACCTCGATGGCGCGCTTGCCCTTGTTGAGCCCTGACCAGTACAGGCTCGTGCCGCTCTGGGCCAGCGGCCACCGGGTGCGATCGACCGCGCCGCCGACCGGCTCGACCCTGATCACGTCGGCGCCCAGCTGAGCCAGTGTCATCCCGCACAACGGCGTCGCCACGTAGCTGGACAGCTCGACGACCCGCAGGCCGCGCAGCGGCCGCGCCCGCCCAGCGGCGCCGTCCGTCACCGGCCGGCCTTCGGTCTCCACCATGCCATCTCCAGACCTGGTCTCGGGGGCTCGTTCACCGCGCGTTGCCCGGCGTGGAGGATCTTTCCCGTTCGCATGGCGCCCACCTCGTCGACGTACCCGCTCCGGCTCACGTGCAGGGCCGCGCCGGCGTCGTGTCGAGGAATGTCCGGAGCAGATGGGCCAGGTCGCGGCGGTCGGCCTCGCCCATCCCCGCGAAGATCTCCTCGCTGATCTGCTCCTGCAGGCGGGCGATCTCGTCGATCGCGCCGAGCCCTTTGCCGGTGAGGGTGAGGCGGAAGGCACGCCGGTCGTCCGGGTCGGGCCGGCGGGTGACGAGGCCGTCCGCCTCCAGAGCGTCGACCAGCGGGGTGATGGCGCGCCCGCTGACCCCGAGCACGTCGGCGAGATCCCGCATCCGGCCGCCCGGGCGGCTGTGCAGCGTGGTCAACAGCCGCACCCGGGCGGGCGAAAGCCCGTACTCGCCGAACCGGGCTCTGCCCTGCTGCGAGAACGCCCGCGAGGCGGCCACCAGCAGCTCGCCCAGCTCGGTCGCGCTGGATTCCGATGGTCCTCGGCTTGACATCCGACTCCATCCCTGAAAGAGATAGTGAACTAGGTAACTATCCAGTACTTCTCCTTCAGTCTAACCACCTTTAGAGAGGGACGTCATGGACGCAGCCAGCGCGCGCCCGCTGATCCTCGCCACCGGGGCCACCGGCAACCAGGGTGGCGCCGTCGTGGACGCATTGCTCGGGGAACCGGGCCGATGGCGGGTGCGGGCACTCAGCCGCGACCCGTCGAGCGCCGCAGCCAGGGCGCTGGCCGCCAGGGGCGTGGAGGTGGTTGCCGGCGACATGGCCGACGCCGGGTCGTTGCGGCGGGCGCTGACCGGCGTCCACGGGGTCTTCAGCGTGCAGAACTCCCGTACCGCCGGGCTCGAGGGCGAGGTCCGGCAGGGCGTGACCCTGATCGACGCCGCCCAGGCCGCCGGCGTCGCGCACTTCGTCTACACCTCCGTCGGCGGCGCGGAACGGGTGCGCGGCATTCCCCACTTCGACACCAAATGGGAGATCGAACAACACCTGCTGGCCGCCGACCTGCCCGCCACCGTGCTGCGGCCGACCACGTTCACCGACGTGTTCACCATGCGGGGGGCCGGCATCGGCCTCGGCATGATGGCCGCCGCGCTCGGCCCTGCCAAACCGCTGCAAATGATCGCCGTACGGGACATCGGCGTCTTCGCCCGGCTGGCCTTCGAGCAACCAGACGCCTTCGCGGGCCAGGCACTGGAGCTGGCCGGCGACGAGCTGACCGTGCCACGGATCGCCGCCACGCTCAAGGCGGCGGGCCGGCCCGGCCGGTACCCGCGTCTGCCCAGGCTGGTGCTGCGGGCGATGGGCAAAGAGGCGCGGATGTTGTTCTGGTTCGGCGAGTCCGGCTACCGCGCCGACATCCCGGCCCTGCGGACGCTCCACCCCGGGCTACTGACCCTCGAAGCCTGGCTGGCCCACGGTCGCGCACACGAAGCGGCATGACCGATGCGTGGGTCAGGAGCGCCCGGTCACACCGCCTTGGCCAGGAGCAGGGCGATGTCGTCGCGTTCGCTGTTCGGGCACTGGGCGCGCACGACCATGTCGCAGATCCGGTCGATGCCCAGCGGCGGGCCCGGCGTCACCGGGAGCGTGGTGGCCACGCCGGCCGGCTGGACCAGCACGGGAGGCAGGTGGCCGGCACTGGCGATCTGTACCGTGCCCGCGGAGCGGTCGTGGCGGGCGTAGACGCAGGTGGCGATCTGGTCGGAGTCGAGCTGCTGTGCCACCCGGTTGAGCCGGAACAGCAGCTCGGGCGGGTCCAGGTCGAGGCTCCAGCGTCTGGGTGGCGGTTCTGAGCTGGCCCATCGTAGCGGCGGCGCGTACCCCGTGACCCATGACGTCGCCGACCACGAGCGCCGTGCGGTCGCCGGACAGGGGGATCACGTCGAACCAGTCGCCGCCCACCCCGGCCAGGTCGCTGGCCGGCAGGTAGCGGTAGGCGATCTCCAGCCCTGGCGGCGTCTTCAGGCATCTCGGCAGCAGGCTGCTCTGCAGCATGAGCGCGGTACGCCGCTCCCTGCTGTAGAGGCGGGCGTTGTCGATGCAGGTCGCCGTGCGAGCGGCCAGTTCCTCGACCAGCGCGATGTCCGTCTCCTGGAACGGCTCGCTCACCGCCTGCCGGAATTCACCCTTCCCGCGCTTTCCGGTCTGCTACGAGGACAGCTGCTCGGTGCTGGCGCGGACGATGAGCGTGGTGGCCAGCTCGATGCGGGTGCCCGCGGGCCCGCCCGGGTGAGTCAGCTCCTCGGAGATGAGCCGTACGGCCTCGTTGGCCATGTCGTCGAGCGGCTGGCGCACGGTGGTCAGCGGGGGCGACAACATCTCACACAGGGGCGAGTCGTCGAACCCGATCACGGACAGGTCACCGGGGACGCGGACGTCGCGCTCGGCGGCCGCCTGGTAGACGCCCGCAGCCTGCAGGTCGGACCCGGCGAAGATCGCGGAGGGCGGGTCGTCGCGGTCGAGCAGCTCGCCGCCGAACAGCTTGCCACCGGAGACGAGGAAGTCGCCGTAGCGGGTCAGCTCACGATCAGGCTCGATGCCGAACGTGCGGTGCGCCGCCAGGTAGCCCTCGTACCGGTCGAGCGTGCACTGCACGTCGAGCGGCCCGCCGATGAAGCCGATCCGGGTGTGCCCCAGCTCGAGCAGGTGGGTCGTGGCGATGACGCCACCGGACCAGTTCGTGGCCCCGACCGTGGACGTGCGCGGGTCGCGCTGACCGACCGGGTCCAGCAGCACGAGGGGGACGTGCAGCAGCTCTCCGATGGCCGCGATCTCGTCCTTGTTGTGCCGGGAGAGCACCAGCACGATGCCGTCGGTGCCGCGCTTGCGCATGATCCCGATCCAGCGCCGCAGGTCGAAGTCGGACCGCGCGGACGAGGTCACCACGAGCGAGAACCCCCACCGCGCCGCCGCCCGCTCCGCGCCCCTGATGAGCACCTGCGCCCACGGCGAGCCGAGCCCGTCGATGAGCAGGTCGACCAGGCCGACCCGGGGCGTGCTCGGCGGGCGCGGGGCCTCGTACCCGAAGGCCCGGACGGCTTCGAGGACCTTGTCCCTGGTGGCGGCCGAGACGTGTTTCTTGCCGCTCAGGACTTTGGAGACCGTCGGCACCGACACTCCGGCGGCCGCCGCGACGTCGGCTAGCGTCGCTCGGGGCACAGAACCTCCCGCTACAGCGGCGCCGCCATCCGGCTGACACCGGCGAATGACAACTTTCGGAAAATCACGTGAAAGCCGGTAACCCTCTGAACTGGGCTAACCGGCCTCCTTTTGCAATCGACCGGGACTGTTGACAGGGTTGAGGACCGCAGCCTACCGTAACGGATCGGCAATGTCACGGTAATCTTTCGGAAAGCTAGCCAGAAACTTTCCGACGCGAAAGGCCAGTAGACGAGGGTGTATGCCTGCACGTGTTGAGCAGCTGACGTCGGAACCCGCAGAACGCCGATCCCGGCGGATCGAGGACCTGCTCGCGGACATGTCACTCGATGAGAAGCTCGCCCAGCTGGTGGGCCTGTGGCTGAACGTCAACCGCAACGAGGGCGTCGTCGCGCCGCTGCAGGATGCGATGCAGGGCGAGGAGGTCGAGTTCGAGGCGTTCGCCCGCCACGGACTGGGCCAGATCACCCGCCATTACGGCACCCGGCCGGTCGATCCGGAGCGGGCGAGCGGCGTCCTGGCGGCGCGGCAGCGGTGGCTGCGTGACCACACCAGGCTCGGCATCCCCGCGCTCGCGCACGAGGAGTGCCTGACGGGGCTGGCGGCGTGGCGGGCCGCGGTCTATCCGGTGCCGCCGGCGTGGGGCGCGTCGTTCGACCCCGATCTGGTGGAGGGCATGGCGCGCCGGATCGGGGCGAGCATGCGGGCGCTCGGCGTGCACCAGGGCCTGGCGCCGGTGCTGGACGTGATCCGCGACCAGCGGTGGGGCCGGGTCGAGGAGTGCATTTCCGAGGACCCGTACGAGGTCGCCACCATCGGCGCCGCCTACGTCCGCGGCCTGCAGTCGGCGGGCGTCATCGCCACACTGAAGCATTTCGTCGGCTACTCCAACTCCCGCGCGGGGCGGAACCTCGCGCCGGTGCACGCCGGCGCCCGCGAGGTGGCCGACACGTTGTTGTTCCCGTTCGAGGTCGCGGTACGAGACGCGGGCGCGGGCTCGGTCATGAACTCCTACGCGGAGATCGACGGCGTCCCGGTCGCCGCGGACGCCCACTACCTGACCCGGGTCCTGCGTGATGAATGGGGCTTCGACGGCACCGTCGTCGCCGACTATTTCGCCGTCGCGTTCCTGCACACGCTGCACGCCGTGGCCGCCGACGCCGAGGACGCGGCCGTCCAGGCGCTCACGGCCGGCATCGACGTCGAGCTGCCCACCGGCGTGACGTACCTGGAGCCGCTGAAGCAGGCGGTCGCGTCGGGCCGGATCGAGGAGTCGCTGATCGACCGGGCACTGCGCCGCGTGCTGCGGCAGAAGGCCGCGCTGGGGCTGCTCGACGAGAACTACGAGCCGGCCGCGGGCACCGGGCCGATCGACCTCGACGATCCCGGATCGCGTGAGGTGGCGCGGCGGCTGGCCGAGGAGTCGATCGTGCTGCTGACCAACGACGGCCTGCTGCCGCTCGGCGACGCCGCGGGCAAGCGGGTCGCCGTCGTCGGCCCCAACGCCGACAGCCTCGCCGCGTTGTTCGGCTGTTACTCCTTCGTCCAGCACGTCCTGCCGCACTTCCCCGAGGCCGAGCCTGGCATCGCCGCGCCCACGCTGCTCGAGGCCCTGCGCGAGGAGCTGCCCGGCGCTACCTTCCTGGCCGAGCGGGGCACCGGGGTGGACGACGGCGACCGGACCGGGATCGAGGCGGCCGCCCGCCTGGCCGCCGGCTCCGACGTGGCCCTTCTGGTGCTCGGCGACCGCTCGGGGCTGTTCGGGCGGGGCACCTCCGGCGAGGGGTGCGACGTGGACACCCTGGAGCTCCCGGGCGCCCAGCGGGAGCTCGCCGAGGCGGTGCTCGCCACCGGCACGCCGACCGTGGTGGTGCTGATGACCGGCCGCGCGTACGCGGTGCCGGGGATCGTCAGGGACGCCGCGGCGGTCGTCCAGGCGTTCTTCCCCGGCGAGGAGGGCGCGGGCGCGATCGCCCGGGTGCTGAGCGGGGCCGTGAACCCCTCGGGCCGGCTGCCGATGAGCCTGCCGCGCACGACCGCCGGCCAGCCCTACAGCTACCTGCATCCCAGGCTGGGCGGGGCCGGCTCGGTCAGCAACATCGATCCCGCTCCCGTGCTGCCCTTCGGCCACGGGCTGAGCTACACCCGCTTCACCTACGACAACCTGACGGCCGACGCGGCCGGAGAGTCGATCCGCTGCTCGGTCACCGTGCGCAACGACGGGGAGCGGCGCGGCACGGAGGTCGTCCAGGTGTACGCCGCCGACCGGATCGCCTCGGTGACCAGGCCCGTCGCCCAGCTCGTCGGATATGCCCGGGTCGAGCTGGACCCGGGCGAGCGCGCGCGGGCCGGCTTCGACGTGCCCGTGCGGCTGCTGGCGTTCACCGGACGGGACGGGCGGCGGATCGTCGAGCCCGGCGAGGTCGGAGTGTCGGTCCGGCGCTCGGTCGCGGACGTCGTGGCGGAGCGGACGGTGACGCTGACCGGCCCCGTTCGCCAGATCACCGGTGCGGAGCGGCGGCTGACCACCGTGTCGATAACGGTCGATAACGAAGTGGAGTGTTGAAATGACCCGGATGGACGCGTTCAGGAACCGCGTCAAAGGTTTCGCCTTCGGCGGCGACTACAACCCCGAGCAGTGGGAGCCCGCCGTCTGGCGGGAGGACGTCCGGCTCATGCGCGAGGCCGGCGTCAACACCGTTTCGCTGGGCGTGTTCGCGTGGGCGTCGCTGGAGCCTGAGCCGGGCAAGTACGAGTTCGGCTGGATGGACGAGGTCATGGACCTCCTCCACGAGAACGGCATCAGCGTCAACTTGGCCACTCCCACCGCGGCCCCGCCCGTCTGGCTCACCCACATGCATCCGGAAGTGTTCCCTATCAGGGAGGACGGGCAGCCGTTCGGTTTCGGGAACCGGCTGCATTACGACCCGTCGTCGCCGATTTACCGGGAGTACGCGGCGAACATCACGACCAAGTTGGCCGAGCGGTATTCGTTCCATCCGGCGCTGGCGATGTGGCACATCAGCAACGAGTACGGGCCGACGGCATACAACGAGGCCGCGGCGGTCAACTTCCGCCGCTGGCTGCGCCGCAAGTACGGCAGCCTCGACGCCCTGAACGAGGCGTGGACCACCCGTTTCTGGGGCCAGATCTACACCGACTGGGACCAGATCGACGTGCCGCACATCCCGCGCACCTGGATGAACCCCACCCGCCGGCTCGACTTCAAGCGCTTCTCCTCCGACGCGCTGCTGGAGTGCTACATCGCCGAGCGGGACATCGTGCGGTCCTTCCGCGACGACATCCCGGTCATGACGAACTTCATGCGTTTCTTCCGGCACGCCGACTACTGGAAGTGGGCGCCGGAGGAGGACGCCGCCGCGCTCGACATCTATCCGAACCCGGCCGAGGCCGACTCGCACGTGTCGGCGGCCTTCAACTACGACCTGTTCCGCTCGCTCAAGGGCGGGCAGCCGTGGATGCTGATGGAGCAGTCGAGCAGCGCCGTCAGCCAGTGGAAGCTCAACGTCGTCAAGGAGCCTGGGCGGATGCGGCTCGGCTCGCTGGCGGCGATGGCGCGCGGGGCCGACTCGGTCATGTTCTTCCAGTGGCGGGCCAGCCGCGGCGGGCAGGAGCGGTTCCACTCGGCGATGCTGCCGCACTCCGGGCCCGGCTCGCGCACGTTCAGGGAGATCACCGACCTGGGGCGGGAGCTGAAGCTGCTGGCGCCGGTGGCGGGCACCACCTCGCGGTCGGAGATCGCGATCCTTTTCGACTGGGACGGCTGGTGGGGGCTGGAGGAGGTCTTCGGCCTGCCGCGCAACGACTTCAGCTACACGGACACGGTGATGCGGCACTACACGCCGCTGTGGGAGCGGCACTACCCGGTGGATGTGGTCTCGGCCGGTTCGTCGCTGGACGGGTACAAGGTGCTGGTGGTGCCGAACGCGTACCTGATCGGCGACGAGGGCGTGCGGCGGATCACCGAGTTCGCGCGCAACGGCGGGACGGTGCTCATGTCGTTCTTCTCCGGCGTGGTCGACGGGAACAACCGGGTGCGGCCGGACGGATACCCGGGGGCGTTCCGCGAGCTCATCGGCGCGAAGATCGACGAGTACTGGCCGGCCCGGCCGCACGAGGAGTTCGCGGTCGAGTTCGGCGACGGGCGGCGCGCGAGCTCCACCTGGTGGCGTGAGGACCTCCACCTGGAGACCGGGACGGCCCTGGCGACGTACGGTGACGGGCTGCTGGAGGGGCGGGCCGCCGTGGTCGAGCACCGGTACGGCGCCGGCCGGGTCGTCTACGTCGCGACGCTGCTGGAGCAGGCCGCGTTCGACGCACTCGTGGCGGAAACCGTGGAGGCGGCGGGTGCGCGCCGGCGCTTCGAGGGCGTTCCCGCCCACGTGGAGTGCGCGGTGCGGGGCGACGAGGCGCACGAGTACGTGTTCCTGCTCAACCACAGCGCCGAGCTGGGCGCGTCCGTCCCCGTGGGAGGGGAGGGGACGGACCTGCTCACCGGGCGGCCGGTGTCCGGGGAGGTGGCGCTGGAACCCCTGGGGGCCGCGGTGATCCGGCGCCCCACGCTGTGACGTGCCACGGTTGATGTCGCTGTCTCTGCCGCGCTCTTGTCGTGGTGGTGCGGCAGTTGGTTGATGGACTGGTGGGCGTTATGAAGGCCGTTGCCCGGCCCCCGAGTCCTCGGGGTCGTCCCATGTCTCACAAGAGTCTGACAGAGAGGGAAGAGCAGCAACACCTGCTGTAACGCAGGGGCGCCCCTGCGTTACAGCAGGTCTTTGTGGGTAGCACCTACGAATGAATGTGTGCGCTCGGACGGTTAGCGATTACGCTCGCCATGGCTTGGAAACGATCGCCGGTTCACCGCCCGAGCGCAGTAGCGTGACTGGCTCGTTGACTGACGGGTTTGCGGTCTATCTACCGAGCGCGCCACCGGCCGTCGCGCCAACCGTCGCGCCACCGGCCGTCGCGCCAGCCGTCGCGCCACCGGCCGTCGCGCCACCGGCCGTCGCGCCAGCCGTCGCGCCACCGGCCGTCGCGCCACCGGCGGTCGCGCCACTGATTGCGCGTGCATGTGACGCGGCGACCGGCCCGATCCCTGCAGGGCCTAGCCTCTGAGAGCTCCGTCTGGGTGGCTGCGGTCACTTCTACCTTCGAGGCGAAGGAGGTCGTAGAGGCTTCGGCCATCCCGGACGGCCAGAGCATGAGGGTGGCGAGAGACGCCGCGCCGATCAGCGGGAGTCGGTTTCTGCGCATGGGCTCCTCCAGGTGGAGAATTACGCGACCACTGTGGATCACGACCCGAAACGGACATATCGGGACATTCCCGATATTCGGCCCATCATGCATGTTTTTCTGAACGGGTGTGCCTGTTCAGGACTCTGCGGAATGGCGCGCCGTACTCGCCAGCGGATTGGCGACTGATGTGGCAGACACTGTCCGCGATCCTGGCGTCCGCTGATTCGACTTTGGGCACCGTGGCGCTACCAGTACCTTGCCAAGGCTTGCGAAGACTTTCTTTACGGAGCCATGCGCGTCAATTCGAGCAGGGCACTCACGTCGACTCTGCGGCACGCCGAAGGTATCGAATCCTCGTAGCTCGCGCCCACCAGGCGAATCGTTCGTACGTGGAATCTCGAATGAAAAGCAAATCCGTGGCGATCATTATGAAAGAAAAGGAGGACAGTCCCATGAGCACGCCAACGCCGAGGTGCATGCCAGTCACTGCAGCGATCCCCAGCCGTCTCGTCATGCTGTTCAACATCAGTAGTGGAAATGTCAGTTGGATGAAGACTGCAGCATAGGACCCAAAGGTGAATAGGAAGGCGTTGTCATAGATCGCACGGCTGAGATTCGGAAAGGGCTGGACATCTTCGATGTGAAGTACGTAATAAAGTGCCGTTCCTTCTTGCCAGAGATCACCTTGCACCTTGAGGAGGCCGGTATTAACGTAGAGAATGCTGACCTGGAGGAGAGTGGCCAGGAGCGCAACATTGTGCAGGACCGTGGCCATGCGCCACCGAACATTGCTCGTGAGGGCTGCCGCGGATCCTGAAACAGCATGGACAGTTCTCTTCTTCGCCCGTCTGGCATCGATTGACCAGCGTGCCGAGAGGTCAGCGAAGGAGAGATAGATGAGCACGAGAAGCATGAGATCGTCACCGCCATCGAGCAGCCATGGTTGACGTTCACGCCAAGACCACAACATGACGGCTAGTGCCGGCGTTATCAAACGTGTCCGCCAGCCGAGTATGAAAAGCGCCACGAGTATGATGAAGGAGTGGTAGATCAATTCGAATTGCTCGCTGGAACCCGCGAACGCGAATATCGAGAAGGTGCCCTTCTCAGCCAGTCGCTCTTCGAGGATATCTTTCGTCCATGGTGATTCCGGCCCCCAGAGCAGACGGCGATCTCCATAGTCGACCAGCAGCAGGCCCATGAGGACCAACCCATATCCGATGCGGAGGACAGCCAGGCCATAGAGCCCGTAACGAGTGCCACTGACTCGCTCTACTATGCTTTGGATGCGCCCCTGTATATGGTTATATGTTTGCCGCAGTCGGAGCGGCAGTCGGTTATCCCTCACCTAAAGGCCTCTTTCCAGAGCCTAACCGCTTCATCCGTCACGGGCGACGGCGGCCACCAGTCGAAGTCGCTGTGATATCTGTTCCCATCATCACTCTGGCTTCGGTCTGAGAACCGAGGAACGAGATGGTTGGAGATCCGCACCTGAACCGCGGTTATTTTATTCCCCCATTGGGCGCGCGCCGCTAGCGTCGCGATAGCGCTCATATGGCGCACCGCTTGCCATCGAGCGATCGGATCAGGAGCGCTAGGGCTATCTGGTGTCACCGCCGCATCCTCACTCTTTTGACTGGTAGTCGCCGGTTCGACCTCGGCTTCGGTCATTATCTGGTGGCCACCGATGACGAGTCGTGAGAGGCGTGCAGGGAACAGGCTGCCCCGTACCTTTTCTATCCCAGGCTTGCTGATATCCGTCCAGCCGGCGGTTCTCTCCATACCGGTCGAATCGCGAATTTTTGCACGAACGAGAACTCGAGTGTTGTAATCGACTGGATCAGGCGCGAACAGCCCCCAACCTTGGCGAAAGTACGGATTGATGTAGTCATTAACGATTGAGGCGCTCTGTTCGCTGATCGGATTCCGTGGGGCGAGATATAGGAACGTCGCAATGAAATGAAAGGACAGTATCAGTGTGCAGATTACGCACCATGCGACGATGACTCTCTGCCGCCAGCCGCACAGTTGGCTGGCGGCATATGGGCGATGACGCTGCTCGGGATAACCGGTTTCTTGGCCTTGTAGGGATCCCATATCATCCAGGTCCACGGTCGGTTCTCCCTTATGTGCGGTGCCTTTATCTCGCACCACGGGCGTCGTGCGCTACGGCCAGTGAAGTGTCCGGGGGTCTCGTTGATCGGGGTTCCGATGGGGCGAACATGGAGAAATCTTTAAGGCTTGTGCGTGCTGGGAATCATGCCTGGTCATGGTCCATTGCATCATGAAGTTCCCCATATCAGAGTAAGTGGCGCTAAGAGGGCTCTCTAATATCTGGTGTGGGGGCCGTGGCGTGCGCCATCTCTGAACAGCCTGCGTGAAGCCGGGGCCCACGAGCAGGCCGACCGGCTTTCCTGCCGCAGGGCCATTCGATCGGTTCATTCGAATCGTTAACCATCGGGAGCGGTTCCGGTTCGGGCGGGAACGCGATGGGAGCGCCGCGGCCCCCGCACTTGGCGAACCTGGAGTGATCAAGAGCCGGTCTTTGGCATCGGGGTCCCGAGCGGCCGCAGTGATACTCAAGTTGGCGCCGACAGCCCGCGGGGCGTCGGCGCGGCCGTCCTGCGGCGGCTCACCCTGGACCGGATGGCCGACGTGCTGCCTTCACGTCATCGCCAGACGGCAAAACGGCTACCGCCTCGCTGCCTGATCAATTACATGACCGACTCTCCGGGCCAGGCGGTAGCGGTCGGCGCTGGGCCCCTCTCGGAGGCCAGGCAAAGAACGCACCGCTGCAGGGGCTGCCGATTGACTTGTCGGGTCCGTTGACCTGCAACAACATCCAAAGCCTCGGTTTAGAACCGGACAACTTTGCGGGTACTATCTGTCGATCGGTTTCGGCCAGGTCCTCCACCCCTTTGCTCAGTGCGTCCAGGGAGCTCCCAAACGCCGACCCGCCGGTCAGTCCCCCGGGATGTTGATCCGTCGGTGAAGCTCCTTGCCCACATCGCTGAGGGGTTGCCGCCCAGTGTGCTGGATCCGCTGTCGCTCGTCGATCGCCTCGGCCCCGTAGGGGGCGCCAGGCGGACGCTGGTAGATCGCGGGGTCAGTCCTCAGGTCTACCCCTCTGGTCTGGAGCCGATCTTGTTTCAAACGAGACAAGGATCTCCCAAGACCGGAGGAGTAGATGGTAAGAGGAATCGGCATCGTGATCTGTGTGATCACGTCCATGCTGGCTCTTTCAGCGGGTGCCGCCTTGGCCGACCCGCGTTCCGGAACTCGGACCCCCTATAACACGATCCTGGACGCTGTCGTCGTCGGCAGCTCGATCGCAGCGGTCGCCGAGATCCGCAACGGTGACAAGATATGGCGAGGCAGCAGCGGCTTGGCGGAAGTGAACGGCGACCAGCCTCCACCGGCCAGCGCAAACTTCCGTGCCGGGAGCATCACCAAATCCTTCACCGCGACTGTCGTGCTCCAACTCGTGGGCGAGGGAAGGTTGAGCCTATCCGACAGTGTCGACCACTGGCTGCCTGGGCTCGTCGGCGACGGCAGCACGATCACCGTGAAACAGCTGCTCCAGCACACCAGCGGCCTGCCTGAGTACACCACGGACATGGTCGACGATGCCGGTGTCCCCAAGGAGCGTTATCGCACCTGGTCCCCAAGGGAACTGGCGGAGAAGGCCGGAAGGCTTCCCCGGGAGTTTCCTTCCGGCACCAGGTTCCAGTACTCCAACACCAACTACATCGTCCTCGGCATGCTCATTGAGAAGGTGACCGGCAGGCCGTACGGGACGGAGATCGAGCAGCGGATCCTGCAGCCGCTGGGCCTGACCCGCACCTGGCTCCCAGGGGCCTCACCCGAGGTGAAAGGCCCACACGCCCACGGGTACGTGGCCGTCAAGAAGAACGGCGAGCTCACCCGCGTCGACGTCACCAGGTTCAACCCGACCATAGCCGGCGCCGCCGGTGAGATCATCTCCACTACCGGCGACCTCAACCGGTTCTACCGCGCCCTGCTCGGCGGCAAGCTGCTTCGTCCCGCTCAGTTGAAGGAGATGAAGGATCCCGGCCCTTCGGGCGATTACGGGCTGGGCCTGGAGATGACTCACCTGCCGTGCGGCACCGCGTACGGTCACACAGGCGCAACCCCCGGATACAGTACGGCGTCGTTTATCTCGGCGGACGGCACCCGGCAGATCACCCTGTCGACCACGCCGTCCTCCGGTGATTCGGGATCCGCGGCGAAGGCCCTGTTGAAATCCGCGCTCTGCGCCTGAGAGCTGCTTCTTGGATCAGGTTCGGAGCCAGATGGCTAGGGCGGCCGGGGGGACGGTGCCGAGGAAGATGTAGGCGCGTTTGTCGTACCGCGTGGCCACTGCACGGAAGTTCTTAGCCGGTTGATCGCTCGTTCGACGACGTTGCGCGCCTTGTAGCGTTCGGCGTCGAAGCCGGTGGGCCATTCCCAGGCCGCGCCGGCGGCGGTTGTCTGTGGCCAGGCTGTCCGGCCGGGGTACCCGGATGGTGCCCAACACCCGCCGGAACTGAGGACTGTCGCCATACTGGCCCGGTGTCAGAATCGGCGACAGCACCCGGCAGCGGCCGTCCGCCGACAGGTGGATCTTGGTTGTGAACCGGCACGGGATCGGCTTAAGTACTCCCCAGTCTGACCACCTCCGCCAGTCGGGCGGCCAGAGCGGCCAGCACCGGCCCGCCCCGGTTTGTCCCCGCGCGGCGTCCCCCCTTTTTGCCGCCCCGGGAAGGGGACCGTTGAGACGGCCGGGGCGGTGTGCGTGGCGCACCGGCGGCGTGCTGGTGCGCCCGGATAGTGGTGGAGTCTACGGAGATGTCCCAGTCCACCCGGCCCTCGGCGTCTTGCTCGGCCTGGATCGCGGTCAGCAGCATCTGCCAGGTGCCATCGGCCGACCAGCGGCGGTGCCGCTTTTAGACCGTGATCCAGGGCCTAGGCGATCGCCGGCCGCGGCCGAACCGCCCCTCACGTCGGTGGTGTTCGGCGGGAGGTGAAGAGGGCGGGATCGATGTCTGTGCCGGCCTCGGGCTAAGGGCGTGATCGGCGGTGAAGGTGGCGCAGTGCTCGTGCTGCGGCGTGCGCGCCGCACATCCCGTGCGCGCCGGGACCTGGCGGGGTGGCTGCGGAGCAGATGAAGTGCCCGGGCAGCCCGACGTCATAGGGCTGGAGAGTGGGCCGTGGCCCGAACAGCAACTGCGGGACGTCCTTGGCGCCGGTCATGATGTTGCCGCCGACGTAGTTCGGGTTGTACTCGGCGAATCCCGGTGTCGTGCGTACGGCGGTGCCGACGGCCCTGTCCCGGAACCCCGGCGCGAACCGCTCGATCTGCGCGATGATCGCCTCCGTGGCGTCGCCGGTGTAGCCGTTCGGCACGTGCGCATACGTCCACACCGGATGCACGTTTCCGGCCGACCGCTGCGGGTCGGCCAGATACTGCTGCCCCACCAGGACGAACGGCCGTGGTGGCATCCGCCCGGCATGGATCTCCCGTTCGGTGGCGGCGATCTCGGCGAACGTGCCGCCGACATGAACCGTCCCTGCCCGTCGCGCGGCCTCCGCGGTCCACGGGACGCCGCCTTCCACCGCGAAGTCGACTTTGAACGCCCCCGGGCCGTAACGGAATCGCCGGTAGGCCCGGGCGACGCGCGCCGGCAGCCGGTCGCCGAGGATGTCGGCCACCGCCGTGGGCGCGAGGTCGTAGACGGTCACATCCGCGGACGGCAGATCGGAGACCGACCGCACACGCACGCCGGTCTCGATCTTTCCGCCGAGGTCGAGGAGCAGAGCTGACATGGCGTCGGTGATCCGGCGAGACCCGCCTTCGGCGACCGCCCAGCCGTGCCGGTGCCCGGCGGTGAGGATGCCGAGCCCGATGCCGGAGCTCAGCGGCCGGTGCAGGGGATGGAACGCGTGCGCCGCGACCCCGCTGAACAGCGCCCTGGCCTCCTCGGTGGCGAAGATCTTCGCCAGCAGCGACGCGGGAGCCAGCGCCGGGATCCCGAAGCGGGCGAGGCGGATTGGATGCCGTGGGATGCGCAGGAGCGGGCCGAGGATGTCGCCGCTGAAGGTGTCGTAGGCCGCAGACGGGCCGCCGAACAGCCGCCGCCAGCGCTGGCCGTCGGTGCCGAGACCGGCGGCGGTCTCGGCGACCGAGCGGTACAGCACCCCGGCGGTGCCGCCGTCGAGCGGATGCGCGCAGTCGATCTCCGGGAGCTTCCACGTCAGCCCGTAGCGGCCCAGGTCGAGACTCCGCAGGAACGATGATCCGACGGCCATCGGATGGATGGCGGAGCAGTGATCGTGCAGCAGGCCGGGCAGGATCGCCTCACTCGAGCGAGTGCCGCCGCCCGGCTGGTCTCCGGCCTCCAAGACCGTGACGTGCACGCCCGCCCGGGCCAGGACGATGGCGGCGGCGAGGCCGTTTGGCCCGCCACCGACCACGGTCGCTGTGCTCATCTGTCCGACTCTCCCGGCGGCTCGGCCGATCGTCACTGCGGCATCCGTTCGGTCGCCGCGTGCTCCGCCGCAGACGTCATGGGCTTGCGTCGAACTGCAGTCGGCGGGCGTGGATCGAGGCGGGCTTGCCTGGATAGGAATCCGGCCGAGACGTCTGCATGGCCTGCACCCACCTCCAAGCGCTGATGTGACGATCGGTATCCATGAGAATACCAAGAGTTGGCATCGTGGGTTAGAACGCCTGAGCGGTAGGGGGAGTGGCGCTTCCTTTAGCCGGTGGCCGCCCACACCCGATCTGATCTCGGACTCCACACTCCCAATGGGACCAGCTCGCAGGCCACCTCGACGGCACCCGCCCAGTCGGCTCCACAGGCGCGACCTCAGCCGGGCAGATCCTGTCCGCCCGCGCCGTTATGTACACCCCAAATGGTCCACAACACCCCCGCACAACCTCGCCAATGAGATCTCGTTCCTGTGTGATCGGCTCGGCTGGAACGTCGAACTGATGCTCAACCCGGGCCGCGGCATCGACGAACGGCAGGCTCAACACCAGCACCCATGCCGAACTCCTCATTGTGGACGAGGCCGACCGCCTCAAAGTCGGGGTACTCGAACAACTGCGCGACCACCACGACCGCACCGGCATCGGACTCATCCTGATCTGCATGCCCGGACGAAAAGCGCCTTGCCCGCTACCACCGCTCTACTCCCGCGTCGGCTTCGTCCACCACAACAAACCCATGTCCCCCGACGAACAAGCCTTCGTCCTCGCCCGACCCTGGCCCCACCTCAACCTCAGCGACACCGACGACTACGCCACCACCGAAGCCCTCGCCGCCATCACCCGCATCACCAGCGCCAACTTCCGCCTCACTGTCCGCCTCATCGGCCAGATCGAGCATCCTGAAAATCAACAGCATGTCCACCGTCACCCAAAGAAGTCGTCGAAGCCGCCCGCAAGGACCTCGTCATCGGCTCGATGTGACCGCCCCACGCCAAGCGCAGCCGCCCAGATATCGCGCACCACCGGACAGCATCACGCAAAGGCCGTTGCCCGGCCCGAGGACTCGGGGGCCGGGCAACGGCCTATATAACGCGCACCAGTCCATCAACCAACTGCCGCACCACCACGACACTAGCGCGGCAGAGACAGCGACATCGTGGCACGTCACACCCCACGCCGTAACGGCCCGCCCAGCCGCGCCAATCGATCGGAGACGGAAGACGGAAGGCCGTATTGCCGAGCGGCGGGGAAAGGATGGTTGCACTGGGTCCTCCGTATGGCGCCTCCTTGACCAGGCGTCCATCGGGACGGGCCTGTGGCCGCCTCGTGGCCCCGCCCACGGCGGCCTTCTCCAGGCGCCGCCCGTCACCTCGCGCCCTTTTCTCGAGCCATGCCGAAATCCTGAGGCCGCATTGACCGGGCCGGGGAAGGCTGGATCGTCGCCGGTTACAGCCCTGTTACGCAAATCCGTGTCGCTGAGTGCACACCGTGTAGCGGCTCGATTCGAGATACCGGAACTCCCGGCTATTTCGAATCGCTGCCACACAAATGCGATAGATGGCCTTTTGGCGACAAGAGAGGCTTTGCCGCTGTTGTGGAGAACATACTGGCCCCCGTCGCTAACGTGGGAATTGTCCATAGCGCCGTCATGGAGAATCCCGGGAAACCGTGGCACCGTCACGGTGAATTCGGGGAACCGTGCACGACGCTTCGGCGAGTCCTAGGCCGGTCCTGGGACTCCTCCCTGCCATTCGGGAGCGATCTTATGCTGAAGCGACTCGTCGTAGCCACAGCGGTGGCCGCGTCCACACTCGTGATCAGCGGCCCGATCACCGTACAGCCCGCCAACGCCGCCACCGACGCAAACTGCACGGCCGTCGAACAGCGCGCCGTGCCAGCACCCGCCGCGAAGCCGTGCTATTGGAAGACGAAGTACGGCATGTGGTGCAAATACTGCTACAAATTCGGCAAGTACAGGTTCGAGCACTGCAAGTCAAGACCGCGGTAGCAGCTGGCGACTCGGATCGCACCAGCGTATCCAGCGCCCCGCGAGGACCCTCCTCGCGGGGCGCCCCATGCCACGGCGTCGGCGTCACACGACCACGCCGCATCACCTGCGGGCCCGGCGCCGCCGCGGAGGCCCGTCATAAATTCCAGAGCTCGGTGACTAAAACGGGAAAATCCGGGATTTTGCACCGAAATAGTTCGCTTGGTTGAAGCTTGGGCGCACTGCGGTATCCCCCTGAGGCTTCGCCCGGGACCATTGCGTTGAGGGGGCTTGCCGGATCAAGAGGTCCAGCAGCACCGCATCCAGATCCGCAGGTACAACGAACTCGAGCTGATCGGGCACACGATCAAGCGCACCCAACTCCGGGCGGGGGACGTGTAGATGCTCTATCTGTATGTGATCTTCAGCTTGTCCCTGCTGGTACTGCTCGTGCTTGGTGTGGCAGAACAACGCCGGCACGACGCCAACCTGGACCGCATCCCAGTGCGGATCCTGGTCAACGGCATCCGCGGCAAGAGCTCCATCACCCGGCTGATCGCCGGAGCCCTGCGCGGCGGCAGGCTGCGCGTGATCGCCAAGACGACCGGCAGCGCCGCCCGATTCATCCACGCGGACGCCACCGAGGAGCCGGTGCACCGAAGATTCGGCATCGCCAACATCGCCGAGCAGATCGGCGTCGTGCGCCGCGCTGTTGCGGAGCATCCGGACGCTCTGGTCATCGAGTGCATGGCGGTGACGCCGCCGTTGCAGGAGACCTACCAGGACAAGCTCATCCGCTCCACCATCGGTGTGCTGAGCAATGTCCGGGAGGACCACCTGGAGGAGATGGGCCCCACCCTGGACGACGTCGCGCGGTCACTGTCGCGCGCGATGCCCCGCGACGGCATCTGCGTGACCGCCGAACGTGACCGCCGAAGGGTGCTTGAGCAGGAGGCCGGGCGCCGCGACTGCCGGCTCCTGTTTACGGACGCCGGCGAGGTGAGCGAGGAGGAGATGGCCGGGTTCCGGCACTTCGCCTTCCCTGAGAACGTCGCCATCGCGCTTACGGTGGCCGCCCAACTCGGCATCTCCCGCCAGGACGCCCTGCACGGCATGTACTCCGTGCGGCTCGACCCCGGCGTGCTCACGGTCGAGAAGTACGACGTGCGGGGCGCGACCCTGCGGTTCGCGAACATCTTCGCCGCCAACGACCCTCGCTCCACGGTCATGAACTTCAAGCAGCTCCTCGACCACGGCCACATAGGGCCTCCGATTCTCACCCTCATCAACTGCCGGCCGGACCGCATCGAACGCAACGCCCAGATGGCCGAGATCGTCCCGGAGCTCGGCACCTCCAGGCTGTTCCTCATCGGCCACCCCACCCGCTCCGCCCGCGCCGCTCTCCCCGAGGGCTGGAACGGAGAACTGGTCGACCTCGGCGGCCCTCACCGCGAACCCGGGCAGATCTGGAGCCAGATCTGTTCACGCATCGACAGGGACGCCTCCGTGGTCGCCATCGGCAACATCCACGGTCAGGGGGAAAGGCTGCTCGCGCACCTGCTCACCGCCGCCGCACCGGCCGGAGGGGCCCGATGAGCCCCGCCACCGACTCCGTGCTCACCCCTGAGACGGCGGCCCTGGGGTTCGCGATCGGTCTACTGTTCGCCCTGGTCTGCTACCTGAGCACCAACCTGTCTCCAGGCGGAATGATCAGCCCTGCCGGGCTGGCGATCACGCTCGTCGAGGACTGGCGGCGCCTGATCATGATGGCCTGCGTCGTGGCGCTCACCTGGGCGGGCACCCTGGTGGTCCAGCGGTTCGTCATCCTTTACGGCAAACGGCTGTTCGCCGGCGCCCTCATGCTCGGCATCTTCCTGCAGGTGACGCTGTTCGCCTTCCTGCTCAAGCGGTTCCCGCTGCTGCTCAGTTACGAGACGCTCGTCTTCCTCGTGCCGGGCCTGATCGCCTACCACCTCGTCCGCCAACCGGTGGTCCCCACCTTGATCTCCACGACCTTCGTCACCGCGGTCACCTACGCCGTCCTGGAGACCGGCATACTGCTGCACCTCCTTGGCCGCTGAGGATCGTGTACGACGCGCAGGGCGTCGGCGGCACGTGCACCGGCGATCGGTTCGCTCCGAGACTTCCGCCGGTGACCAGGGAGGACGTCTTCCTCTGAGATCACGAAAATGACAGCCGTAAAGTGGCTCGCATTCGACACCGCCGCCTATCCTCGCTGGTGAATGACCGGCCGTCTGCAGTCGTAGGGGTTCTTCCCCGGGCTGCAAGCGAGACAGGAAACGACTGCTTCGCGGCGGTCTGATCGAGACCGTAAGCTCATCGGAGTCAGCCCAGCTATGACCGTAGTTCGTAGACGTGTCGGGGCCGCGGTAGGTGCGGCCGTGCTGGGCACCGCGTTGCTGGTCTCGATGCCGATGCGACAGACATCAGCCGCATCCCTGGTGACCTGCCGGCCCACGGTTCCGCTCTACGCTGTCGATCAGGGCGGCGACTTGAAATGGTACGGCCATCGGGACGGCGTCGGCGGAGCCGCATCGTGGGCTCCTGGTAGCGGCAGGAAGGTCGGCCATGGGTGGGGGCACTTCGTCTCGATCGTCTCCGGCGGGGACGGCGTGATCTATGCGGTCGACCGATCTGGTTACCTGCGGTGGTATCGGCACCTCGGCGCGGCGACCGGCGCCGAGCAGTGGGCGCCCGGCTCCGGCAGGGTGATCGGACACGGCTGGGGCGGCTTCGCCGACGTGACAAGCGACGGCTCGGGCGTGCTCTACGCCCTGGACGGGCAAGGAAACCTGCACTGGTACCGGCACCTGTCGCCGGTGCAAGGGGGCAGCGACTGGGTCGCGGGCAGCGGCAAGGTCATCCGCTCCGGATGGAAGGCGATCAGGCAACTGATGGCCGGACACGACGGTGTGCTATTCGGCGTCAACTCCAAAGGACACATGCGGTGGTACCGCCACGCCGGCCCTGGAGGCGGCGGTACGTCCTTCAGCACCGGCAGCGGGCTGGTGACCGGTGAAGGCTGGAGCGGCTACCGCCACTCGACCAGCGCCGGTGCCGGAGTCTTCTACACGGTGGATCCGAGCGGCAAGCTTTGGTGGGAACGGCACGCCGACCCGCGGGCAGGCGCACCCGTGTGGCAGACGCGCCGCCAGGTGGCCGGCGGCTGGAGCGGCTTCACCATCGTGTTCGCGGGCAGTGCCTCGTGTTCGGCCGATTCCTATACCGGCTACGCCACCGGCAAGCATGGACAGACGATCTACTACAAGGACGGGCGGGCAGCCGCGGTGCTCACTCCCGGCGCGCGTACCGCGATTCTGTACGGCTCGCCACGCAGGTTCACCGAAAGCACCACTGACGCCACCGTCTCGACCAGGGCATGGGTGCGCCTGCTCCCGAAGCCCTGGACGCCGTCGGCCGACTGGGCATACTCATGGCTGTCCGCCAACGTCGGCAGCGCCCGGGACGATCTGCTCGAGATCGCCACGCAGTACATCACGGGGGCACGCAACCTGACCAAGGACGGGCTGCGATACGCCGGCGGTGCCCGCTACGGCCCGGTCGGGGAGGACGGCCTCCTCGAGGGGTCGGACTTCAACGACTACCTGGGTCTGGATTGGAAGTACGGCGAAAGGGTGGATCGGGCCGAGTCCGAGCAGAAGGGTGCGCTCGACTGTTCGGGATTCGTCCGGATGGTGTACGGCTACCGCAGCGGTTACCCGTTGGAGATCGGCACACCGACAGGCACCGCTCTGCCACGACGAGCCGTGCAGATGCACTCCTCCGCCCCTGGCGTGACCGTGGCCGACGGCGGCGCCGCCAAGCCCGGCTCCTACGCCGACCTGCAGCCGGGTGACCTGCTGTTCTGGGATGCCAGCACCGATGACGGCGCCGACATCGACCATGTGGGCATCTACCTGGGCATCGACTCTGACGGCAAGCACCGGTTCCTGTCCAGCCGCAAGATCGTCGACGGCCCGACCCTGGGCGATCGGGGAGGGCCGTCGCTTCTCGACGACGCCAAGCTCTATGACCGATCTTGGCGTGCGGCCAAGCGCCTCTGACCACGGCGCTGCCACGTCCGGAACGTGAGCGAGGCCCCGCCGGCTCATCCTCACAGAACTCCACCGCGATCCGTCAGGCCCGCGAGTAGCGGGTCCTCAGAACCGGACGGGATGGAGAGCCGAGCCGGGGACGAGGGCCAGGAAGACACAGAACACCAGAAACAGGCCCAGGGTCAGAGCGCGCCGCCGCCACGAGATGCGCGGCGCGGTCACCAAAGCGGCGAACGGATACGCGAGCACGCCGATCAGCACGACCACCGTGCCTACGCTCCCCTCGGCGAGCTCCCAGACAGGCAACAGAAAGAACGGGGCCGCGAGGGCGACGAGCCACGCCGGTCGCACGCACAGGAGTCGCAGCAGCGGCCAGGCGAGGACGAACGCGACCCAGCGCCCCGACTCCCACGCCTCAACGGCCAGGCCGACGCAGCCGAAATGACCGCATTGCGTGTCGTCGGCCAGGGCTAGCACGAGAAGCATCCATCCAAAGTTGATGAACGGAAGGATGGCTCCGACCAGCCCGGCGCGGACCAGTCGCAAGGACAGCCCCTTATCCGCGGGCGACGGGAGTGCCGTTGATGGACCCACATCAGCAAGCGTGCGGCACCGCAATATCGCCTACTGCGCGCCTTCATCACGATTGGCGAACTCAGTGCTCGGCTGACTCCGGCGCCCCATGATCGAGCCAAACGTTCACTTCGGTCCGGAGGCGGGCCTTGAGGGCCTCGGGGGCGAAGGACGCGTTGATCGAGGCCATGGCCAGATCGGCCAGGTCGTGGTCGTCGTAGCCGAAGACGTCGCGCAGCCGGGCGTACTCGTCCGCGAGCGCCGTCTCCCCGTCGCTGTTTACGGTGACCGCGAGCCCGGCAGCCCGCAGCCGCGGCAGCGGGTGGGCGGCGAGCGAGGGGACGAACCCGAGCAGGACGTTGGACGTGGGGCAGACCTCCAGCGGGATCCCGCGCTCACGCACCTCCGCCACCAGCGTGTCGTCGTCGAGCACTCGGATGCCGTGCCCGAGGCGCTCGGCGTGCCCCAGGTCGAGGGCCTCGCGGATGCTGGCCGCCCCGGCCGCCTCCCCCGCGTGGTGCGTCAGGCGCAGTCCCGCGTCCCTGGCGGCGTCGCACACCTCCGCGAACGGGGCAAGCGGGTGGGCCTCGTCGCCGGCCAGCCCGAGGCCGATCACAGCGTCGTAGCGGGTGGCCAGTTTCAGCGTGCGCCACAGCCGCTCGACCGGCCGGCGCCTGGAGTGGTCGAGCAGCACCCGCCACTCGATCCCGTATCTGGCCCCGCCCTCGGCCAGCCCGTCGAGCACCGCCTCCAGCGGCATCTCCGGCGCCCCCAGCCGCTCGCCGTGGGAGGCGGCGGTGAAGGTCACCTCCACGTAGCGAGTGCCCTGTGCGGCCTCGTCCTCGCAGAACTCCACCGCGATCCGCCTGAAGTGCTCGGCCGTGCGCAGTAGCTCCCGCACCCGGGCACGCGCGTCGCCGAACTCCCTGAAGCTCCGGAAGCCGTTCTCGGGCTCGCGCGATCCGCCCAGCTCGCGCACGGTCTGCGGGCGTACGGTGCTTTCGAGGTGAACGTGTAGGTGGGCCTTGGGCAGTGACCGTACGTCTCTCACGCCCCAACCTTAGGAACCCGCCCCACCCGTGCGCACTCCCTTTTCACGAGGCGGTCTTCTTGGTGAGGCGGATCTTGGACTGCTTGTGCGGCAGTCGCTCCCAGTCCTCCATGAACGTCGCCGTGAATCCGTGCTTCTCGGCCAGGGCCGCGAGCGTCTCGGTGCGGTAGTAGAAGTCCTCGCGCAGGACCTGGTGCTCCCTGCCTTCGGTCCGGTCGAAGGTGAAGTCGAACCAGGCGTTCGGCTTCATGATGCGGCCCACGTGCGCGAAGCACTCCTCGATGACGTGCAGCGGCGAGTGCGAGAAGACGCTGTGCGCGTGCACGACGTCGAAATGCCGGTCGGGCAGGAAGGCGAAACGCAGATCGCGCACCGGAGTCAGATACGGCAGTTTGTCGCGCAGACCATGCCGGACGATCGTGTCCTGTGCCGCCATGAGGATGTCGGGCGAGATGTCGATTCCGTAGTAGTTCCCACTGTGCAGGTAGTCGATGAACAAATGGCCGGCGCGCAGGTTGCCGCAGCCGATTTCCAGCATGCGGCATTCCGGCTTGAGCCCGTGTTCGACGAGGTAGTCGAATTGCATGCGACCGAGCGCCAGCCAGCGTTTGTGGGTGTGCGAGCCGACCGCACCTTCGGGGTCGCGCGCGGTGTCGGACTTCATGACCGCCCGGTAGTAGGCGACGTGGTCGCGGGTACGCAGCAGAAACCACGTGTCACGGGCCAGCCGCCGCAGGTGGGGCACGATCTTGTGGGGATGCTTGAACGCGTAGGCCGCCTGGTGGACGACGCTGGAGCGGGTGCGTTTCACCCTTGGGAATCTAAGCCAGCCGCCATGCCGGTCAAAGGCCCAATGCGACACTCTTGGGTTTTCGTTTGCGCAGCCTTTCTCCCGACCAGCGGACATTCCCCTCCAGGATCGCCCAGCATGGTGCCGCCACCCCCGTTGTGCGGCACCCGGGCATACGACGGATAATCGGCCCAATAACCGGCGGAGATCAGCTGAGATAGTCGCGCAGCGCCAGCGAGCGCGACGGGTGGCGGAGCTTGGACATGGTCTTGGCCTCGATCTGCCTGATGCGTTCGCGGGTGACGCCGTAGACCTTGCCGATCTCGTCCAGTGTCCTCGGCTGGCCGTCGGCCAGGCCGTAGCGCAGGCTGATCACCCCCGCCTCCCGCTCGGAGAGCTGGTCGAGCAGGGCGTTCAGCTGCTGCTGGAGCAGGGTGAACGAGACCGCGTCGGCCGGGGAGACGGCCTCGGTGTCCTCGATGAGGTCGCCGAACTCGCTGTCGCCCTCCTCGCCCAGGGGCGTGCTCAGGGAGACCGGCTCGCGGCCGTAGCCCTGGACCTCGACCACCCGCGCCACCTCCAGGTCGGTCTCCACGGCGATCTCCTCGGGGGTGGGCTCGCGGCCTAGGTCACTCTGCAGGCGGCGGTGCACCCGCGCCACCTTGTTGATCAGCTCCACCATGTGGACGGGGATGCGGATCGTACGTGCCTGGTCGGCCATGGCCCGGGTGATGGCCTGCTTGATCCACCAGGTCGCGTACGTAGAGAACTTGAAGCCGAGCCGGTAGTCGAACTTCTCGATCGTCCGGATCAGGCCCAGATTGCCCTCCTGGATCAGGTCCAGGAAGAGCATGCCACGGCCGGTGTAGCGCTTGGCGATGGAGACGACCAGCCGCAGGTTGGCCTCCAGCATGCGACGCTTGGCACGCGTGCCGTCGTCGACGATCCACCGCAGGTCGGCACGCAGGTCGGCGGGCAACCCCGGCTCGGTTTCGAGCCGTTCTCTGGCGAACAGGCCGGCCTCGATGCGCTTGGCCAGGTCGATCTCCTGCTCGGCGGTGAGCAGCGGGACGCGCCCGATCTCCTTCAGGTATGCCTTGACCGAGTCCGCGCCAACGGCCCCGCCGCCGTCGGCAGTGTTGTCGTCCAGTTCGAGAACCTCTGCTGCTTCGGACAAAACTCACTCCTCGCTCGCGTTGGATGGACGCACTAAACTTGGGTCGCACCTAACTTTAGGTTGAACCTTCGCCTTGGTCAACCTAAAATCAGGTCGGACCTAAAATTCATGGAAGACTGTGGCTATGAGCATCGACACCTTGGGCTTGCGGGAACAGAAGAAGCGAGAGACCAGGCAGGCCATCTCTGACCACGCTACCCAACTGTTCCTGCAACGTGGCTTCGACCGGACGACGATCGCCGACATCGCCGCCGCGGCCAGGGTGGCGAAGATGACGGTGACGAACTACTTCCCCCGCAAGGAGGACCTGGCGCTCGACCACCACGAGGTCTTTGCGGCGGGGCTGGCCGAGGCCGTAGCGGGGCGCGGGCCGGACGAGTCGGCGCTGGGGGCGGTGCGGCGGACGTATTTGGCGGCGCTGGAGCGGCGCGATCCGGTCATCGGCTTCACGGGGCGGGATTTCGCCCGGATGATCGCCGACAGCCCGACGCTGGTCGCCCGCTTGCGCGACCTCCATGACCAGCGCGAAGAAGCCCTCGCGACCCGGCTCGCCACCGAACCGGCCTCCTCTCATGAGGCTCTCCACCCCGCCGACGACAAGGGCCACCGGCTCACCGCGCGGGCCGTGGCCGCGCAGCTCGCGGCGGCGGATCGGCTGCTCTTCCGCGAGTTGCAGAGCCGCACCCTGGCCGGCGAGAGCGACGACACGATCGCCGCCGCCCTCGCCGAAACCGCCCAGCACGTCTTCGCCCTGCTGGAACCGGCCATCGGCGAGTACGCGCGCCGCTGACCCGCCATGCCGAGAACGCGGCTCCGGGGATGACGGCACACGGGCGTGGCCGTCGACCCGTCCGCCCTTGTCCCACACCCCGCCCTCGGCTTTTGAGCGCCCCGCGCCGCGGCGGTGCGTGGGCCCATGACACAGCAGGGCGCGGGCCGAATCACCGGTGGAGCAGGCGGCACAGGAGCCTCCGGAAACCCGTCTCGCCTCAGCGGCCCAGGCTCTCGACGTAGGTCGCCGCCTCCGCCATCAGCCGCCGCCACACCAGCTCGTCCGGCTCCCGTAACGCGATCCATTCCCGCATCTGCCGTGACCCCATCCGCACGACCTCGGCCGTCCCCTCCCCCACCAGCTCCCCGGCCCGGGCGGCGGGCAGTTTGAGCACGACCCGGTCCCGGGAAAAGAACGCGTAGACCTTCCCCGCGACCTTGAGCCCGTCCGCGTGGAGCATGCGCCCCATGCTCACGTCGGGCCTGGCGAGGTGCTCGGCGACCAGGTCGTCGTAGAGCTCCTGGGCGGTAGCCATGCGATGCTCCCTTCCTCGACACCCGCGAAGGCCATCAGGCGCGCCGCCTCGGCGGCCAGCTCCTCCATCACGCCGTCGGACAGCGGATGGAAGGGCTCGACCGTCAGCACGCCGCCCTTAAGGTCCCACATGCCACCGACAGTTCCGTCGACGAGGAAGGTGGGGTAGATGACCGCGCCCACGCACACCGCCTTGCGTTGCTCGGCGGTCATCAGCCGGCCGCGGTCGGCGTAGGCGACGATGAGGTTGTCGAACCAGGGCAGGAATCGTACGGGAGCGGGCACGTCCTCCTCGGCGAGCGGCGCATCGGGCACGTCGTAGAGGACTTGACCCTCGGCGTCCTGATATTTCCGTAAGTGGGGCATGCCTTCCACGACCGCCCGCAGCCGCGTCAGCCCCGACCACATTTGCACGTCCATCACGCTCGCCGGCCCGTACGCGGCCAGATACCGCTCCACCAGCCGCTCGATCGGGACCGTGCCGTCCAGCGGCCGCCCCAGCCACTCCTCGGCCAGCGTGAACGGCGTGGCCCCGCCCTTCCCCCAGATCCCGTTGGGCGGTGTGTGCACGATCGGCACCAGCGCCTGTGCCGACCAGCTCAGCGCCATGGGATCCGCCTCGGGCCACCGTTCCCGCAGCAGGTCGCGCAGCTGCGGGCGGGTGAGCGTACGCCCGGCCAGGTGCTCGCGCGCCAGCCGGGCGAGCTCCTCCAGATCCACCTCGCGCGTCGCCCGCCCGAAGGCCGCCTGTCTGGTCCTGGAAAGGATCACCTGCACGAGCGGCCGGATCCACACGTAGTCGTCTGCCAGCGCCAGGTGCTGGGTCCCGCGGAGCAACGATCCGCGTACCACCTGCTTGCCGTACAGCAGCGAGGCCAGGTCGTCCTGGGTGAAGGCGGCCAGGCGCGTCCACAGCCCGATGTACGGCGCGTCGATCTCTTGCCCCTGTACCGCGACCAGCCGCTCGATGGCCTGAACGGGCTTCATGTCTGCGCGGCGCAACAGGAGCTGACGGTCGAGCGTGGTGCGGTTGAGCACCCGGCGATTCAGGATCATGTGGCCAGCCTAGGAATTAACGCGGCAAGGTTCTTTCCGCGATACAAGGTCAGTGTGGCAAGGTCGCCTCGGCGTCGCGGAGTTCCTCGAGGGCGTCGCGCAGGTGCCGGGTCAGCTCCCAGGCGTCCGGGATCATCCGCCGGTCGGTGACGACGCCGATGTCGAGCGAGCCGTCGTACGAGAACGCGGTGATGTTGACGCCGCCGCTCACGTCCGTGATCACCGAGACCGGGTAGTGGGACAGCAGCCGCCCGCCGCACACGTACAGGGGGAACTGGGGGCCCGGCACGTTCGAGACGATGACGTTGATCGGCGGCATGGTCTCCCCCACCAGCCCGAACGCCGACCTCGACGCCAGCCCCATGAGCGCGGCCGGCATCGACTCGCTGAACTCGCGCAGCCACCGCGCGGGCGCCAGCGAGAACCTGTCCTTGATCCGGTGCATGGCCTGCCGCACCTGGTGCAGCCGGGCGACGGGATCGGCGACGTGCACCGCGAGCGGCGCCGTCATGATCGCCACCTGGTTGCCGCGCCCCTCGACGCCTGCTTCCCGCAGCGAGAACGGCACCCCCGCCACCAGCGGCCGGCTCGGCAGGCTGCCGTGCGCGGCCAGCCACCTGCGCAGCGCGCCCGCGCACACGGCCATGACCACGTCGTTGACCGTGACCCCGAACGCCTTGCGCACCTGCTTGATCTCCTCAAGCGGCAGCGACACGAACGCGAAGCGGCGGTGCTGGGACACGGGGCCGCTGAACGGGGTCCTGGGCGCGGGCAGCGGCGGCAGCTCCGGCGCCTGCCCGGAGCCTGCGAGCTTGCGGGCGAGCCCGGAGACGAGATGGCTGCCCGGGATCCGGGATACGACGGGGATCTCGTCCAGGTGCGGCACCGCCCGGGCCGCGAACCGCACCGCCTGGGCGGGGTTGAGCGCCAGCCTGGCCAGCCCGCGCGCCATCATCTCCGCCGGGCCGGGCGGCGGCGCGTCCCGCTCGGGCGCGACCGCGGGCGGCGGCGCGGGCTCGGGGCTGGTGTCGAGCAGCGCGGCCAGCACGTCGGCGCCGCCGATCCCGTCCACGGCCGCATGATGGATCTTGGTGTAAAGACCCATACGGCCGCCGGACAGGCCGTGGATCAGGTAGATCTCCCACAGCGGGCGGCCGCGGTCGAGGCGGCGGGCGTGCAGGCGGGAGACCTGCTCGGCGAGCTGCCGGTCGTCGCCGGGCGGCGGCAGGCCGATCTCGCGTACGTGGTAGTCGAGATCGAGATCGTCCTCCTGCTCCCAGTACGGGTGGTCGAGACCGAACGGCACCTGGGCCAGCTTGCGCCGCAGGGCGGGCACGTACGGGAGCCGGCGTTCGAGCAGGTCCTGCAGGTCGGCGCGGTTGAGGTCGCCATCGAGGATGGCGAGGCCGGCGATGTTGGCCACGTTCGTCGCGGTCTCGAAATGGAGAAACTGGGCGTCCAGGGCGGAAAGCTGGGGCATGGGGGACACCTCCGCCCCGAACCAATCAGACTCCGCCCATCTCTTCAAGGTCCGTCACTTCAAGGGACAGCACGCTCGCCTCCGGCTCGGCGAACGCCAGCAGCCGCAGCGCCTCCTCCTCGAGCTGCTCCAGCGGCGTCGGGACGAACGGGCTGACGAGCAGCCTGGCCTTCTTGCCCGAGCGCTTGATCTGCCAGGTGCCGGCCGCGAACCCGTCGACCAGGTAGACGGCCCTGACTCGCAGGTTCTTGGTGGTGACCCGGCCTTTGTGCTCATCGGCGACCACGCGGGTGCGGTCGGCGTGGCCGAGGACGAGTGTGTCGAAGTCGGGCAGGAACCGTACGGGTGCGGGCACGTCCCCGCCCGGCCTGGGCGCGCCGGGCAGATCGAACAGTTCCTTCCCGTCGGGTCCGGCGAGCCGGTCAAGGTCCATCCCGGACATGACCCGCCTGAGGCCGCCCAGCCCCGACCACGTCTGCATGTCGGCGGGGGTGGCGGGGCCGAAGGCGGCCAGGTACCGCTCGACCAGCGTCTCCAGGCCGGCCGGGTCGAGTCGCATGCCAGGCAGCCCGAACGCCGACTCGCGCGGGTAGCTCCACGGGTCCTCGGTCGGCACCATGACCAGCGGCGTCAGCATGCGGACCGCGTACCCCAGAGCCCGGTCGTAGGCGTCGGGGAACTCCTCCTGCAGTCGCGGCCGGAGCTCGTTGAACGTCATGGGCCCCGCGGCCAGCAGCCGGTCGGCGGCGGCCACGACCACGTCGAAGTCGATCTCGTCGAAGCGGCGTGCGGCGGCGGCCAGCATGGGCGTGAGCAACGGCCGGAACGCCGCGAAGTCGGCGGCCGTCACCAGGTGCAGCGTGGCGCGCCACATGGTGGCGCGCACCACCGTGCGGGCGTGCAGTGCCGCATGCAGCTGATCCGGCTCGAACTCCTCCCTTTCGCACCTAGATCAACCACTCGACGAAGTCCCCGCGAAACGCGACCAGCGGCGGCCGCGGCTCCTGCGCCTGCAGCCCGGCCAGCCGGTGCACGACGTCCCCCACGTCGCCCTTGTGGCGTTCGAGGAGATGCTGCCGGGCCAAGGTGGCACGGTTGAGGTCGCGGAGGTTGAGCATCTACATATCATGCCTTTCCCCATTAATTCGGTGCGCGCCTGTTACCCCGCTCTGACCGACGGCTACGCCTACCTCGACGGAGCGGCCGGCACGCAAACCCCCCGATCCGTGATCGAGGCCATCTCCGACGCCTACCGCAGCGGGATCGGCAACGTGGGCGGCGCCTTCTCTGCCAGCCACCGCTCCGACGCCATCGTGGCGGCCTGCCGCGCGGCCGTGGCCGACCTGGTCGGCGGCGACCCCGGCGGCGTGATCCTCGGCCCGAACATGACCACCCTGACCTACAACCTGGCCAGGGCGATCGTCGGGCCGGGCGACGAGGTGGTGGTCTCCAGGCTCGACCACGACGCGAACGTCCGCCCCTGGACCCAGACCGGCGCGGCCGTCCGCTGGGCCGAGGTTGACCCGGTGACCGGGGAGCTCCCGGTCGAGCAGTACGCGGACCTGATCGGCGCGCGTACCCGGGTGGTGGCGGTGACGGCGGCCAGCAACGTCCTCGGCACGCGCCCTGACGTGCCCGCGATCGCCGAGCTGGCGCATCGGGCCGGCGCGCTGATGTACGTGGACGGCGTGCACGCCACCCCGCACGGCCCGGTGGACATGCGCGCGCTGGGCGCCGACTTCTACGCCACCAGCGCCTACAAGTGGTCGGGCCCGCACATCGGCGCGGTGGTTGCCGACCCGGCGCTGCTGGAGACCCTCCGGCCGGACAAGCTGGCCTCGTCGCCGGACACGGTGCCGCAGCGGTTCGAGCGGGGCACCGCGGCGTTCGCCGACCTGGAAGGGGTGACAGCGGCCGTCGACCACCTGGCGGCCATGGTCCCAGGCGCCGGCACCCGCCGCGAGCGCCTGCTCGCCTCGATGACGGCGGCGGAGGAGCACGAGCTGGAGCTGTTCGCGGTGCTGCTGGCGGGGCTGGAAACGATGCCGCACGTCACCGTGTACGGCAAGCCGGCCAGGCGCACCGCCACCGCGTACTTCACCGTGGCCGGGCACACGCCGCGCCAGGTGGCCGAGCACCTGGCCGGGCTGCGGGTGAACGTCTGGAACGGGCACAACTACGCCTGGGAGCTGACCGGCGCGCTCGGCATCCGCGACTCGGGCGGCGCGGTACGCGCCGGGCTGGTCCACTACAACGACCGTTCGGACGTGGACCGGCTGCTCGAAGGCGTCGAGGCCCTAAGATCGTCGGGGTGAGCCTGCCTGCCGTACCTGATCTGGCGGCGCCGCCGGTCGAGCCGGCGCGCGATCCGTACCACGTCTACCTCGACTCGCTCACCAGCCCGGAGTCGCGCCGCACCATGCGCGGCTGCCTCGACCGGCTGGCCCGCCTGCTCACCGGCGACGCGACCGCCACGGGCGCGGGGCAGCCGTGGCATTTGCTGCGGTACGAGCACACGGTGCGCATCCGTACGATGCTCACCGATCAGGGGTGGTCGGCGGCGTACGTCAACAAGCACCTGGTGGCGCTGCGGCGGGTGCTGAAGGAGGCGTGGCGGCTGGGGCAGACCAGCGCGGAGGATTTCGCCCGCGCCTCCGACCTGGCTCCGGTACGGCAGAGCCGGCTGCCGGTCGGGCACCACGTGCCGCCGGAGGTGGTCGGCGCAGCCCTGTCCGTGTGCGACGACTCGCCTGCCGGGGTGCGTGACGCGGCGCTGATCGCCGTGTTGTACTCCACCGGTTGCCGGCGGGCCGAGTTGGGCGGGCTGGTGCTGGCCGACTACGATCCCGGCGCGCGGTCGTTGCGGGTGCGCGGCAAGCGGGACAAGGAGCGCCTGGTCTATCTGACCACCGACGCGATCGGGCTGGTCGAGCGGTGGCTGGCGGTCCGCGGGGCCATGCCGGGAGCATTGTTCAGCCCGATCAGCAAGGCGGGGCGGGTGCGGGTGCGCGACGGCCGTCCGGTGGGGCTGACCGGGCAGGGCATCGCCGACATCCTGGCGCGGCGGCTCGGGGCGGCCGGGGCGGCGCGGCGTACGGCGCACGACTTCCGGCGCACGTTCATCGGCGAACTGCTGGACGCGGGGGTGGACCTGGCCACGGCGCAGGCCCTGGTCGGCCATTCGTCCCCGGCCACCACGGCCCGCTACGACCGCCGCCCGGAACGCGCCCGCCGCGACGCCGTCGACCGCCTCCGCCTCCCCACCCCCCGCCCTCTCGCCTGACCCCGCCTGGCCCGGGCGCGAGCAGCGCTCACCGCGGTGCGCACGATGGCGCCCGTGCCCGGCATGCCGCCGAACAGCGGCGTGACGAGGTTGGGTGTGAAGGCCGATGCGAGCAGTCAGCCCGTACCGGCTGAAAGCAGCGTGAACGCCCGCTCGGCAGCGCGGACCGCCTCCGGCTCCACCTCTCGCAGCGGCCGGCCTTCGGCCAGGAGCTGCCAGTTACGCCGGGCCAGCACCCGCTGCGCGGCCAGCACCTGCGCGGCGAGCAGGGCGGCGGTCAGGTCGTCCAGGCTCTCCCCCAGCGCCTCGGCAAGCGCTTGCTCGTCACTCGACACATACCGGACCACCCGCGCCGCCAGACTCGGCGTCGAGAACACCATTCGATGAAAGGCGATCACCACGGGATGGTCGTTGAGCCCGGTGACAGGGTCGTGCCTGGCCAGCCCGTCCAGGAAGTGGCGGCGCAGCGCCTCCAGCGGCGCCTCCCCCGCGACCCGCCCCCGGACCACGCGGGCCGCCTCGCCCTCATGGTCGGCGATCCGGTGCAGGACCAGGTCCTCTTTGGCCGGGAAGTACTTGAACAACGTCGGCTTCGACACCCCTGCCGCCGCTGCGATCTCCGTCACGGGCACCTCGTCGAAGCCGCGCTCCAGGAAGAGCGCGATCGCCGCCGTGGAGATGGCCTCGCGCACGCGCTGCCGCTGGAGCTCCCGAAGTCCCGCCATGAGCACACCCTACCAAAGTGTTAACCTGGTTAATCTCTTAACCGAGTTAACGCTTTCGGGAGGTGTGATGGGGACGCTCGACGACGAGCGGCAGTACGTCGAACGTTGCAAGGCGGGGCTGCGCAGGATGCTGGAGGGCGCCAGAACCAACGTGATCGTCGGTGAGACCGTGGCCGGCGACCGTTACTCCGCCGAGCGGCTGGGACGCTACCTCAAGAGCCTGGCCAAGGAGCTGAGCGAGGAGCCGGAAGGGCCGCCGTTCTTCGGCCGGCTGGACTTCGGGCAGGGCTCGGCCGAGCACCGGGGGCGCACGTACCACATCGGCAGGCGGCACATCACCGGTGAGCACGGCGGCCCGCCCATGGTGATCGACTGGCGGGCGCCGGTCTCGCGGGCGTTCTACCGGGCCGGCGCCCGCGACCCCCAGGGCGTCGCGGTACGCCGCCGCTTCGGCTGGTCCGGCACCAGACTCACGTCGTACGAGGACGAACGACTCGAACAGGGCGAGGAGGGCGAGAGCCGGATCCTCGCCGCCGAGATCGAACGCCCCCGCGTCGGCCCCATGCGCGACATCGTCGCCACCATCCAGCCCGAGCAGGACGACCTCGTACGCGCCGAGCTGGACACCTCGATCTGCGTACAGGGCGCGCCGGGCACCGGCAAGACCGCGGTCGGCCTGCACCGGGCCGCCTACCTGCTGTACGCGCACCGCCGCCGGCTCGAACGCAGCGGCGTGCTGGTGCTCGGCCCGAACCGGGCCTTCCTCGGCTACATCTCCGCCGTGCTGCCCGCGCTCGGCGAGGTGGACGTCGAGCAGACCACGCTGGAGCGGCTGCTGGCCCGGGGCAGACTCCCAGGCCCCGTCTCCGCCGTGGACAGCGAGGCGGCCGCGGTCGTCAAGCACGACGTCCGCATGGCCGAGGTGCTGCGGAGGGCCTTGTACGGGCGGATCGGCAAGCCGGTCGAGCCCGTCGTGGTGGCCGACGGCTCCTACCGGTGGCGGGTCCGCGAGGACGAGCTGCGCCGCATCGTGGACGACGCGCGGCGCGAGTCCCTCCCGTACGGCGTGGGGCGGGAGCGGGTGCGGGCCCGGGTGGTGTCCTCCATCCGGCGCCAGGCCGAGGCCCGGGGGCTGACCGCGAACGCGGCCTGGACCCGCAGGACCGGCCGCGCCGTGACCCCGGCGCTGGACGCGGTGTGGCCGCCCGTCAAACCGGAGGAGGTGCTGTACGAACTCCTCCGGGGCCCCGCCACCCCCACACTCGACCCGGCCGACGGCGGGGTGGCGGGGCTCGGAGGGTGGGATCCGGCGGCGGGCGTGCTGACGGACGTGGAGCGGACGGCCATCACCTGGGCCAAGCCGCCTCGCAGCGTCAAGAGCGCCAAGTGGACCCCGGCCGACCTGGTCCTGCTCGATGAGCTCGCCGCCCTGATCGAGCGCCCGCGCGGGTACGGCCACATCATCGTCGACGAGGCCCAGGACCTGTCCCCCATGGAGTGCCGCGCCGTGGCCAGGCGCAGCGAGCACGGCTCGCTCACCGTGCTCGGCGACCTGGCCCAGGGCACCACCCCGTGGGCGGCCACGTCCTGGCCGGAGCGGATGGCGCTGCTGGGCCGGCCGGAGGGCGAGGTCATCGCGCTGACGACCGGCTTCCGCGTGCCGGGCGCGGTCGTCGAGCTGGCCAACACGCTCCTGGTCGCCCTGGCCGTGGACGTCCCCGCGACCCGCTCGTACCGCTCGGACGGCCGGCTCCGGGTGACGAACGTGACGAGCCTGGAGAAGGGGGTGACCGCGGCGGCACGCGAGGCGCTCGGGTTCGAGGGGTCGGTCGGGGTGATCGCGGCGGACGCCGCCGTCGAGGCGCTGACGTCCGCCCTGTGGAATGACGGCCTCGATGTCGGCGGGCGGCTGAGCGTGCTGCCCGCGTCGCTGGCCAAGGGCCTGGAGTACGACCACGTCATCGTGGCCGAGCCCGCGGCCATCGCCGAGGCCGAGCGGCGCGGCCTGAACCGGCTCTACGTCGCACTCACCCGGGCGGTCTCCCGCCTCGACGTCATCCACGCGCGCCCGCTCCCGGCGCCGCTGACGAGCCCGGAACAACCCTCCTGAAATGGGCGGATGCGGCTCGACAGGGTGGCCCGCTCCGGTGTGTGATGTGGTTCCCCCTCCGAGAGGAGCCGTCCGTGACCTCGCCCGAGGACTCGCCCCGAGGCGACGATCGGCACGCCGGCGCGCCGCGGCAGCCGCGTCCTCCCTCTGGTCAACGGGCCGTTGATCAGGTGCTGTCGATCGTCGGATTCGTCTGCGCGGCCGTGGCCGTGCTGTTCACCCCGGTCCTGTTCGGCCTGGCCGGCATCGTGCTGGGCATCGTCGGCCATGCGAGGGGCGAGCCTCTGGGCAAGTGGGCCGCCGTGGCGGCCGGCGTGGGCATGGTCATCGGCACGGCCCTCAGCTTCGCCCTCGAGAGCATCGTGTCCTGATTTCTCGGAAGATCTTCCCTGGAGGTGTCGATTCCGGCCCCGGGTCGTGCGTCATGGTTGCGACCCAAGAGGAGGAAACCATGAAATACGTGCTCTTCGTCTTTGGAGACGAACGCCCCTGGGCGGAGGCGGGGCCGGAGGAGCGCAAGCGCGTCTACGAGAAGTGGGGCGAATACGACCGGTTCCTGAGGGAGCGGGGCGCGGCGGTGGCGGGCAACGAGCTGGCCCACTCCTCGACCGCCACCACGATCAGGAAGGACGGGGACCGGTTCCTCGTCACCGACGGCCCTTACGCCGAAACCGTCGAGCAGATCTCGGGCTATTTCGTGGTCGAGGCCGCGGATCTGGATGAGGCGGTCGAGCTGGCCGCCGCGATGCCGTCCGACGTGGAGATCCGCCCCGTTCCCGCCGAGGAGGCGTCGTGAGGTACGTCCTGCTCATGTACGGCGACGAGAGCGACTGGGCGGGGCCGGCCGGGCGGCGGTACGCCGCCCACGACGCCTTCATCGAGCTGCTCAAGTCGCGTGGCGCCTACGTGGACGGGGAGGAGGTGAACGGTCCGCGCCGGGCGGTCACCCTGCGCAAGGAGTCCGGAGAGGTGCTGCGCACGGATGGGCCGTTCGCCGAGACGGCCGAACAGGTGGGCGGCTTCTACCTGATCGAGGCCCGCGACCTGGACGAGGCGATCGAGCTGGCCAAGCAGTGCCCGGAGCGGATCGTCGAGGTGCGGCCGGTGGTGGAGTTCACCGGATGATGGGGGCAGGGGGCGGATGAACGCGGTCGAGCAGGCGTACCGGCAGCAGTGGGCGCGCCTGCTCGCCCTGCTCGCGGCCGAGCTGCGCGATCTGGACCTGGCCGAAGAGGCGCTGCAGGACGCGTTCACCGCGGCGGTCTCGGCGTGGCCGCCGGTGCCGGACAACCCTCCGGCGTGGCTGCTCACGGCGGCGCGCCGGCGGGCGGTGGACCGGTTGCGGCGGGCGGAGGTGGCGGCGCGGAAGCTGCCGCTGCTGATCGTCGAAGAGGGGCCGGCTCCGCCCGACGACCGGCTGCGGCTGATCTTCACCTGCTGCCATCCGGCGCTGTCGATGGAGGCCAGGGTGGCGTTGACGCTGCGCTGCGTGGGCGGTCTCACCACGCGGCAGATCGCGCGCATGTTCCTGGTGAGCGAGGCGACCATGGCGGCCCGGCTGACTCGCGCCAAGAAGAAGATCAGTCACGCGGGCATCCCGTACCGGGTGCCGTCGGGCGCGGAGTTGGAGGAGCGCCGCGACGGCGTGCTGGCCGTCATCTACCTGATCTTCACGGAGGGGTACGCCGCGACCGAGGGCGAGCGACTGATCCGCGAAGAGCCGGCCGCCGAGGCCATCGCCCTGGCCCGGATGCTGGCCGAGCTGATGCCCACCGACACCGAGGTACGCGCCCTGCTGGCGCTGATGCTGCTGCACCACGCCCGCAGGGACGCCCGCATGGACGCCGATGGCCGGCTCGTCCGCCTGCCCGATCAGGACCGTTCGCTGTGGCGGCAGGACGAGATCGCCGAGGGCCTGGCCGTCCTGACTCCGGGCCCGCCCGGCCCGTACCTGCTGCAGGCCGCCATCGCCGCCGAGCACGCCGCGGCCGCCCGCCCGCAGGACACGGACTGGGCCGAGATCGCCGAGCTGTACGAGCTGCTGGAGCTGCTGACGGGCTCGGCCGTGGTGCGGCTGAACCGGGCCGTCGCCGTGGCGGAGGCGTACGGGCCCGGACGCGGCCTCGACCTGCTCGCCGGCCTGGACGACGCGTTGCCCCGGCACCACCTCCTGCCGGCGACCCGCGCCGACCTGCTGACCCGCCTGGGCCGCATGGAGGAGGCGGTGGCGGAGTACGGCCGGGCGCTGGACCTGGTGGGGACCACGCCGGAGCGCGAGTTCCTGCGCTCCCGGCACGCCACGGCCCAGGAGGCACTCGGCCGGTAGCCCCCGAGGCGTAGCGGCGGCCAGTCCCGCGACAGGGCGGTCAGCCGGAGGGGTCAGCCCGCGCGGTCAGGTCGTCGCGAGGGCGACCGTGGGCGACATGCGGGCCGCCCGCATGGCCGGGTAAATGCCCGCCACCGTCCCGATGACGAGCGTCGCCGCGACCGCGCCGCCGATCGCCCACGGCGGCACCACCGGCGGCCAGTCCCGCGTCAGTGCGTACCCGGTGGTGGCCAGCGCGCCGAGCGCCGCACCCACCACCCCGCCGAGCCCCGACAGCAGCAGCGACTCCGACAGGAACTGCAGCCGCACCTGCCCCCGGGTGGCGCCGAGGGAGCGGCGCAGGCCGATCTCCTTACGGCGTTCGAGCACCGAGATGACCATGGTGTTGGCCACACCCACCCCGCCCACGAGTAGCGCGACCGCGCCCAGCCCGAGCAGCAGGTTGGTGAAGGCGCCCGCGGCGGCGGCCTTGGCGGCCAGCGCGTCGGACGGCCTGCTGACCGAGACCTCCTCCGGGTTGGCCGGGTTGACGGTGCGCGGCAGCACCGACCGCACCGACTCCACGGACTCGTCGGAGGAGCGTTCGTAGATGGTCGTCGGGTAGCCGTCGAACCCGAGCAGTTCCCCGGCGGCCGGGAACCCGACGAGGGCGGAGCGTTCGATCTCCGGCGCGAGCGGCATCGGCCCGAGTATCCCGATCACGGTGAACCAGCGCCCGCCCATCCACACCTGCACGCCGGTCCTGGCCAGGCCGAGCCGCTCGGCCGCCGCGGAGCCGAGCACGACGGCCGGCTGCCGGGCGGTGGCGTCGTTCAGCCAGGCGCCCTTGACCACGGCGCCCTCCAGCGTGGCGAGCAGGCCGGTGCTGGCCGCCTGCACGGAGATGCCGCCGGTGTTCGACTCGGGGATGTGGTTGGTGCGCCGTACGCTGGCCTCCACGCTGCCGGTGGCGGCCGCCGTGCTGACCGGGCCTATGCGCTGGACCATGGCCAGCGCGGTGGTGGGCAGCTTGGCGTCCTCGCCGAACATGGTCCGGCCCGGGGTGACGGTCAGCAGGTTGGTGCCGAGCTTGTCGAGCTGGCGCAGGAGCTGCTCGCGGGAGGACGACGAGATCCCGATCACCGCGATCATGGTGGCGATGCCGATGGCGATGCCGAGCGCGGAAAGGATCACCCGGGTGGGGCGGGCCCGCAGCCCGGCCGCGCCGACCCGCAGCACGTCGCCCGGGCTGAGCCGTCCCGGGGCGAGCCGTTCCCTCATGAGTGACCGCCCTTCAGCAGCGCGACCGGTCCCCGGTTGTCGTGGTCGTGGCCGTCGACGATCAGGCCGTCACGCAGGCGTACCTGGCGGTGGCACCAGCCGGCGATCTCGGCGTCGTGGGTGATGACGGCGATCGTGGTGCCGGACTCGTGCAGGTCGGCGAGGACGGCCAGCACGTCGGCCCCGGCCGAGGAGTCCAGGTTGCCGGTGGGCTCGTCGGCCAGCAGCAGCGGCGGATCCCCGGCCACCGCGCGGGCCACGGCGACCCGCTGCTGCTCGCCGCCGGACAGCTGCGACGGCTTGTGCCGCAGCCGGTGGCCGAGCCCGACGCGCTCCAGCGCCGCGGCGGCGCGGTCGCGGCGGAGGCGGCGGCCGGTGCCGGTGTAGAGCAGGCCGTCGGCCACGTTGTCCAGCGCGCTGACGCCGGGCGCCAGGTGGAACTGCTGGAAGACGAACCCCATGTAGCGCGAGCGCAGCGCGGACAGCTCGCGGTCCGACAGGGCGGCGATGTCGTGGCCGGCGACGTGCACGGTGCCGGTGGTGGGCCGGTCGAGCGTGCCGATCATGTGGAGCATGGTCGATTTGCCGGAGCCTGACGGCCCGACGATGGCCAGCAGCTCGCCGCCGGCGACGGTCAGGTCCACCCCGCGCAGGGCGTGCACGTCGCCGGGGTAGGTCTTGGTCACCCCGGCCAATTCCACGAGTCCGGTCATGGGGCCGGTCATCGGGCCGGTCATCGGACGGGTCATCGGGCGGGCACCCCGACCTTCATGCCCTCGGCCAGCCCTGTGCCCTGGACCTCCACCATCCCGCCGCCGAACGCCCCGGTCTCCACCGCCACGATCCTGGTGGCCGCCCCCTCGACGACCTCGACTCCGAACCCGCCCTCGCGCAGCGCCAGCAGCGCCTCCACGGGCACGGCCAGCACGTTCTCGTGCCGCTCGCTCTGCATCTCCACGTCGACCGGCGCCTGGTCCAGCTTGGTCTTCGGCGCCTTGGCCAGCGTGATGTCGACGTCGATGGTCGTGCTCGCGTCTTGGTCCTGGCCGGAGTTCTCGGCGACCGTGCCGACCGACGTGATCGTGCCGCTCGCCTGCTCGCCGCCGGGCAACGTCACGGTGACCTTGGCGCCCTTGCGGGCCAGCGCCTGGTCGCCGGTGTCGAGGTCCACGTGCACGAGCCGGCGGATGCCGCTGACCGTGAGCGCCTGCTGCCCCGGCGCGGTCTTGGCGCCGACCTCGGCCTTGGCCTCGATGACGCGGACGGCGGCAGGCTGGAACACCACCTGGGCGGCGTCCACCTGCCCGGTCTCGGCCAGCCCACGATCCTCCTGCCACTCCTTGACGGCCTGCTCGGTGGCGTCGCTGAAGTGGTCGTCCACCGTCAGATAGTCGCCGTAGCCGAGTGCTTTGAGGTTGCGTTCGAGCTGCTCCACGTCGGGGCCGTCGGACATGCCGCGCTGCAGGGTCCGGTACAGGGGCAGCTTGCCGTACATCAGCACCAGCGGCTTGCGGTCGACCCTGAGCAGCGGGCGGCCGCGGCGGATCACCGTGCCCTGGCGCGCGACCCACGTCACGGTGCCGGAGGCGCCGGAGCCGAGCTGCCGCTCGCCCGCGTACGTGAGCGAGCCGCTCACGGTCTTGGTCTCCACTAGGTCCTGCCTGGTGATCTCGGCGGTGGCCGGCACCGGCGACGCGGTCGGCGCGGCGGCGCCGGTGCCGGCGTCGCTCATGACCGCCACCGCGGTCCACGTGGCGGCGACCGCCAGGACGGCGCCGCCGCCCAGCAGGAGGCCCTTGCTCACGGCTTGCCCCCGCTGTCGCCGTCCCTGCCCTTGCCGCCTGGCGCATGCTGCTCGCAGGCCTTGTGCGCGGCGTCCATCTTCTCCTTCGAGCCGCCCTTCATCCTGATGCGCATCGGCTCGCCCGGCTTGGGGTCGGGCATGTCGATCCCCTGTTCCCGCATGCACTGCGCGAACTTGACCATCTGGTCGTAGTCCTCCGCGCTGGGTTTCTCGCCCTCCGGGATGGCGGACTCCATGAGGTGCTCGCACGCCTTGTGCGCCTTCTCGGCCTTCTCCGGGGTCACGCCCCGAGGGAGGCTGATCTCGAAGTTGCCCCCGTCCACCTTGGGGTCGGGCATGTCGATGCCATGCTCGCGCATGCACTTGGCGAACTTCAGCGCCGCCTCCTGCGGGTCCGCTTTGGCCGACGGGGAGGCCGTGGGGCCGGCGGACGTGACGCCGCCGTTCGCGCTGGCGACGCCGTCGTCCTTGGCCGCCGCGCCGCCGCACGCGGCCAGCGCCAGCATGAGGGGGACGACGACCAGTAACAGCCTTTTGTTCATGGCTTTGGCTCCTTCGCGCCACGGGTCCTTCGCCCGAGGCGCGGCCCTACTCCAGCCCACCGGGTGCTAAAACCGGATAAGCCCTTACCCGCGGCTAACACGTGATCCGTCACGCTCGTGGCCGAGGAAAGGGGCGGCGATGCGGGTGCTTGTCGTCGAGGACGAGGAACGGCTGGCGGACGCGGTCGCGCACGGGCTCAGGCTGCACGCGATCGCCGTGGACGTGGCCTACGACGGGCAGGACGCCCTCGACATGGCCGCGTACGTCGACTACGACGTGGTCGTGCTCGACCGGGACCTGCCCGAGGTGCACGGCGACGACGTGTGCCGGCGGCTGCGCGAGAACGGGGGCGGCCGGGTGCTCATGCTGACGGCGGCGGGGCAGATCCGCGACAAGGTCGACGGGCTGGCGCTGGGCGCGGACGACTACCTGGTCAAGCCGTTCGCGTTCGCCGAGTTGGTGGCCAGGGTCAGGGCGCTGGCCAGGCGCGCGCCGCGCGCGGCGACGCCGGCGCTGGAGCGGGCCGGGATCACGCTGGACCCGGCCCGCCGCACGGTCACCAGGGACGGGCGGACGGTGTCGCTGAACCGCAAGGAGTTCGACGTGCTGCGCACACTGCTGTCGGCGGACGGCGAGCTGGTCACCTCCGGCGAGCTGCGTAAGAGCGTGTGGGACGAGTACGCCGACGCCGGCACCGGCGCGCTGCGGGTCACGATCACGTCGTTGCGCAAGAAGCTCGGCGTCCCTCCGGCGATCCAGAACGTGCCGGGCAAGGGGTACCGGCTGTGATCTCGTGGTGGCAGAGCAGGCGATTGCGGCTGCGGCTCACGCTGCTGTACGGCGGGCTGTTCTTCGTGGCCGGGTCGCTGCTGCTGTGGATCACGTATCTGATCACGGCGCAGGCGATGGAGCAGGAGTTCGTCGCCGCGATCGGCAGCGCCCCGCATCCTGGGGAGGCGCTGCTGCCTGGAGGGGCACCGCCTCCGGACGTCAGGGTCGTCAAGTTCGCCGGCGACATCGAGACGCGGGCGGAAAGCGTGCTCGGCCAGCTCGTGCGCTGGTCGTTGCTCGCGCTGATCGCCGTAGGGGTCACTGCCCTGTTGCTCGGGTACGCGGTCGCGGACCGGGCGCTGCGGCCGCTGGACCAGGTGACGGAGACGGCGCAGCGGCTGTCGGAGAGCACGCTGCACGAGCGGATCGGGCTGCGCGGCCCGCCGGACGAGGTCAAGCGCCTGGCCGACACGTTCGACGCCATGCTGGACCGGCTGCACCGGGTGTTCGAAGGACAGCGGCGCTTCATCGCCAACGCCTCGCACGAGCTGCGCACGCCGCTGGCGATCAACCGTACGGTGCTGGAGGTGTCGCTGGAGGAGCCGGCGACCTCGGCGGACCTCAAGGCGCTGGCCAGGGCGCTGCTGGGCACCAACGCCCGCTACGAGCGGCTCATCGAGGGATTGCTGCTGCTCGCGCAGTCGGAGCAGGAGCTGACCACGCGCCGGCCGGTGGACCTGGAGCAGGTCGTGCGCGCGGTGCTGGAGCAGATCGACCTGCAGTCCCGCAAGCGGCCCGTCACGCTGCACCAGGACCTGCGGCCCGTGCTCGTCGAAGGTGATCCGCTGTTCCTGGAGCGGTGCGTGTTCAACCTGCTGGAGAACGCCACCAAGTACAACGTGCGCGACGGCGAGATCTGGCTCGAGCTGCGGCGGGATCGCGGGTCCGCGGTGATCACGGTGGAGAACACCGGGCCTCCGGTGCCGCCGTACGAGGTGGACGACCTGTTCGAGCCGTTCAGCCCCCGTGCAACTACCACACAGAGAGCAACCGCCGAGACGAAGTCCCCGCGAATTTACGCGACCAGCGGAGCAGGGCTGGGGTTGTCGATCGTCCGGGCCATCGTGGCGGCGCACGGCGGCGAGGTCAGGGCGGTGGCACGGCAGGAGGGCGGGCTGCGGGTCACCGTAGCGCTGCCGTACGGGCCGCCCTGAGCCCTGCAACGGCGCGGCAAGAGCACCGTGAGATCCTGAGAACGTGCTGTCGTCGCCCATTGACGCGCTGCGTGCGCAGATCACCGCCCGGCTGGCCGCCTTCGACCGACGCGAGGTACCGCCCGCCGGAGGGATACGCCGGGCCGCCGTCACCGTGTGCGTGCTGGAGGACACCGAGAGCGTCCCGTACACGGTGGTGATCAAGCGCGCGCCGCGCGGGCGCAACCCCGGGCAGTGGGCGCTGCCCGGCGGCCGGCTGGACGACGGTGAGCTGCCGGTCGAGGCAGCGCTGCGGGAGCTGGCCGAGGAGATCGGCGTCATCGGGGTGGAGGTGGCCGGGCTGCTCGACGACTTCGTCACCGACTCGGGATTCGTGATCACGCCGGTGGTGGCGTTCGGCGGCCGGCAGGAGCCGGTGGCCGACCCGCGCGAGGTGGCCTCGTTGCACGCGGTGCCGCTGGAGCGGTTCCTGGCGCCCGGGGTGCCGCGCTGGGAGGGCGAGTTGCTGCAGATGCCGCTGGGGCCGTCGATCGTGATCCACGCGCCGACGGGGGCCATCTTGTGGCAGTTCGCCGAGGTGGCGCTGCGTGGCCGCGAGCAGCGGGTCTTCGACGTGGCTCAGCCGCACTGGACCAGAACGTGACCGAATTCTTGGGGTCGGATGGAATAGCACCCCCTGGATGTCCGTTAGCATCGAGTGGCCGATGTGGTTAGTGTCCCCCGGGCCGCAAATTACCGCCTTCACGGAATACCGTTCGGCTGGAGCCGTGTTGTGCATCTCGCCGAGGAGGCGACCGCCACATCGGCCTAACGGCTCTCCCAGGCGCCCCGCTCACCGGCGGGGCGCCTGCCTTATGGTGGGGTGGCCGATCGCCCGATCAACCAGGAGAGCCTGTTGCTGTACCAAGTGGTCAAGTTCGCCGCCGCGCCGCTCGCCCACGCGCTATGCCGGCCGCACATCTCCGGTGCGGCGCACGTGCCGAGGAGCGGGCCCGCGATCCTGGCCGCCAACCACCTGTCGGTGCTTGACTCGTTCCTGCTGCCCGCGCTGCTGCCGCGGCACGTGACGTTCACCGCCAAGAACGAGTACTTCTCCGGCAACCCGGTCTCCGGGTTCTTCATGAAGCTGGGCGGCAGCCTGCCGATCGACCGCGAGAGCGCCCACGCCGCGCAGGCCATGCTCGACGAGGCCGCCGCGTTGCTGGAGCGCGGCGAGCTGTTCGGCATCCATCCTGAGGGCACCCGCTCCCCCGACGGGCGGCTGTACCGGGGCAAGATCGGCGTGGCGTGGCTGGCGCTCAAGACGGGCGCGCCGGTGTTGCCGGTGGCGCTCAGCGGCACCGAGAAGGTGCTGCCGGTCGGCGCCTCGGTGCCGCGCCCGTCGAAGATCGGCATCACCATCGGCGAGCCGATGCGTTTCACCGGCGACCACACCAAGGCCAAGGACCGGCGCCAGGTCACCGACGAGATCATGGCCGCGATCCAGAAGCTGTCCGGGCAGGAGTACGTCCCGGTTTATGCTGCCAGCGTCAAGGCATCCGACGGAACGAGCTAGAGGGTCAGGGGGCTGATCAGTGGCGCGGGGCCGTACGATCGCGATCGTGTCCAGCGCCGCCGTGCTCGCGGTGGGCGCCGCGGCCGGTGGTGCCTATTACGTGCTGCACACTCGCGGCACCCCGGCTGAGACCGCGCAGCGCTTCGCCGCCGCGTGGCAGGCCGGTGACTGGTCCGGCATGGGCAAGGAGCTCGCCACGGCGCAGCAGCTGGGCGGGTACGACCAGCAGCGCAGGGCGCTCTCGGTGGAGCGGACGTCGATCCGGCTGGGCAAGGTCACCGAGGGCGACGCAATCGCGCGCGTCCCGTACACCGCGACCCTGACCTTGAAGAACATCGGCGACTGGTCCTACGACGGCCACATCGACCTGGTCGTGGCCGACCGCACCTGGAAGGTCGACTGGAATCCGGCGGCCCTGCACCCGTCGATGACGGCCGGGGCGGCGTTCGGCATCAAGACGCGCTGGCCGCAGCGGGCCGAGATCACCGACGCCGACGGCGGCCGCATCGACGACGGCACGGTGGGCGGGTCGGTGCAGCAGCTCGTCGGCTACCTCGACAAGGCCACCAAGAAGGACGTGGCCAAGCTGGGCTCCGCCTACAAGGTGGGACAGGCGGTCGGCCGGGGCGGGCTGCAGGAGACGTTCCAGAAGCGGCTGGCGGGCACGCCGGCGACCGACATCCAGCTTGGCGGCAAGACGCTGAAGACCATCGAGGGCTCCGACGGCGACCCGGTGCAGACCACGCTCGACCCGCACGTGCAGGCGGCCGCGGTGGGCGCGGTCAAGGACATGGACAAGCCGACGTCGATGGTGGCGATCAGGCCCTCCAGCGGCGAGATCCTGGCCGTGGTCAACAACCAGGGCGGGTTCAACCGGGCGCTGGACGGCCGCTATCCGCCGGGCTCGACGTTCAAGGCCGTCACCGCGATCGGGCTGCTCGCGGCGGGGGTGTCGCCGCAGGACGAGGTCACCTGCCCGATGTACGCCAACGTCGGCGGCCTGCGGATCCGCAACTCGGACAAGGAGGAGTTCGGGTCGCTGTCGTTCCTGGACTCCTTCGCCCACTCGTGCAACACCACGTTCGCGCCGCTGGCCGAGTCGAAGCTGGGCGCGGACAAGTTGCTCGACGTGGCCGAGGGCGTGGGCTTCAACCAGCCGCTCAACATCGGGGTGCCGGCCACCAAGGCCAGCTTCCCGAGGGCGCAGTCGGACGCCGAGCTGGCGGCGGAGGCGTTCGGGCAGGCCAGGATCACCGCCAGCCCGCTGTCGATGGCGTCGGTGGCCGCCGCCATCGCCGACGGCACCTGGCGGCCGCCGACGCTGGTGCCCTCGCTGAAGCAGAAGGCCGCCGAGCGGGAGCTGCCCGGCGGGGTGAAGGAGCAGCTGCACGCCATGATGGCGGCCGTGGTCACCAAGGGCACCGCCAAGTCGGCGGGGCTGCCCGCCGGCACGCACGGCAAGACGGGCACGGCCGAGTACGGCACCGGGGAGAAGCTGGACAGCCACGCCTGGTTCGTGGGGTTCAAGGGCGATGTGGCGTTCGCGGTGGTCGTGGAGGGCGGCGGCGGGGGCGGCAAGGTGGCCGCCCCCGTGGCGGCGGCGTTCCTCAAGGGCCTGTGAGCCCGGCGGCCCTTGGCTTGCCGGCCGCCGGGGCCTGCGGCGCTTTCAGGTGCTGAGGAAGTGGCGGATCTCGGCCGCCACCCGCTCCGGGCGGCCTCGCATGGCGGCGTTCGACGTAGCGCTGTGGTCGAGGCCCGGCATGTCCACGCGCCGGGCACGCGGCAGCACTCCCGTCAGCGCGGTGAGCGCCGACCTCAGGTACGCCGGGCTCTTCGTGCCGCCGAGCAGCAGCACCTCGGCACTCACCGCGCCGTAGACCTCGAGGTCGCCGGAGGTCTCCGCCACGACCTGGGCGTCGTTGTGCAGCGTCGGCGCCAGGTCACGAAACGTCGGCTCCCCACCGCTGGCGGCCTTGTCCTGATTTTTCACCATCATGGCCGTGAGCAGCTCCAGTAATGCCCGCGGCATGACATTGAAGATCGGTGGCCCCATCCGCGTGGCGCGCATGGCGGTGACCAGCGCCGCCGGGATGCGGCCCGCGGCGATTTCCCGGTCGAAGCGGTCCAGCCACCCGGTCGGGTTGGAGCCGTCGATGTCCAGCGGCGGCTCGAAGGCGACGATCTTGCGCAGTTCGGGCCGGGTCAGCGCGGTGCGCAGCGCGATGATCGCGCCCGAGCTGACGCCGACGACGTAGTGCGCGCCGGTCGCCGTGAGCAGCGCGTCGAGGTCCTCGACCTCCCGCTGGAGGCCGTAGTCGGGGCCGGCCGGGCCGCTGCGGCCCCTGCCCCGGCGGTCGGGGACGTAGCAGGTGAAGTCGGTCGACAGGGCCTGGGCCAGCTCGATGTTGCTGTGGCCGGTCTGCATGGCCCCGTGCAGGAGCACGAGCCCCGGGCCGTTGCCCAGCCGGTGGTAGGTGATCGTGGTGCCGTCCTTCGACGACGTCACGGTGTCGAGAGTGATCATGATGGCTCCCTTGGGTTCGGTCCGTGGAGGGAGCCCGGCTATTGTTGCCAGTGCCATCTCGTGGCCGGGGTCCGCTCCGCGGGTCTGTCGGTACGAGGTACACCCGGCGGCCGGTGTGCCAGCACCCGCCGCCGGGTCTTTCATTCGCTCGGCCCGCCCCTTTCCGCGAGGTGCTCCACGTCGGCGGGCAGCCGGCCGGTCTCGCGGTAAGCGCGCCAGGCGTCCTGGCCGGGGAACGTGCCTGCTTCCAGCTCCGCCAGCAGCGAACGCACCCAGGCCGCCTCCGCCTCCCGCATCGCCAGGGCGTACTCGGATTCGAGCAGGAACAGCCTCGGCATCTCCCGCCGCTCCCGCTCCAGGTCCGACCGGCCGGCCTCGATCCGCCGCTCCAGCAGCTCCAGCCGGCGTCGCAGCAGCGGCGCCACCTCGTCGGGGCCGAGACCGCCCATCACTGACAGGCCGGCCTCGAAGGACGAGGGCTCGGGCCGCGGAGTGGACAGCAGCTCGCGGGTCCACTCCTCGGCCTCCGCCCGCCCGGCGTCGGTGATGCGGTAGACGGTCCGCTCGGGGCGAGCGCCCTGCCGGGTGCTCTCCACCGCCTCCAGCAGGCCGTGTTTCTCCAGATTGCGGACGACGGTGTAGAGGGATCCCCATTTGATCGGCATGTCCTGGTCCTTGCCGCGCGCTCGCAGGACGGAGGCCATCTCGTACGGGTGCATGGGGCGCTGGACGACCACGGTCAGCACGGCCAGAGCCAGCAGGTTGGCGACCGGCCGCCGCTTCGCCATCCCTCATCACCTCCGTTCGCGGATACTCGTCTACGAATATACGTAGGCGAGCACCAGGATGCAAGAGCCCGGATCAGACCGCCTGATCCACCTTCTGCTCCTGCGGGGTCGGCGGGGCAGCGGCGGGCAGCGGGCGCATGACGACGGCTGTCAGAACCGCCGTGAGGGCCACGAGAATCGCCCCCACGACGGCCGTGACCTGCAATGAGCCGGTGAAGGCGGCCCTTGCGGAGTCGAGCAGTGCGGTGGCGGCAGGATCGGACAGCCGCGCGGCCGCGGCGGACGCGGCACCGAGCGTGTCGCGGGCCTCCTCTCCGAGCCCGGCCGGCACCCCCTCGGGGACGACCATCCGCGCCCGGTACACGGCCGCCGCGATCGAGCCGAACACCGCCAGCCCGAGCGCGCCCCCGAACTCCTGCACCGTCTCCGACAGGGCGGAGGCCGCCCCGGCGCGCTCGGGCGGGGCGGAGCCGACGACCATGTCGGTGCCCAGCACCATGAGAGGCGCCGCGCCGAAGAAGAACAGCACCTGCGCGACCACGACGAACGCCAGCCCGGACGGCCCGTCCGCCGCCGCCAGCAGACCCATTCCGGCCGCGGACACCACCAGACCCCCGGCCATGACCGTGCCCGGCCGGATCCTGCGGGCCAGCGCCGGCGCTGCCGTGAATCCCAGCACGAGCGACGCGGCCTGCGGCAGCGACCACAAGCCCGCCTGCAGCGGCGTCAAGCCGGCCACCAGCTGCATGTACTGCGCCGTCAGCAGCATGATCCCCGGTCCGACCAGGATGACCAGCATCAGGGTGCCCAGCGAGGCACTGAACCTGCGCTCGGCGAACAACTTCAGGTCGAGCAGCGGGTCGGCCAGCCGCCGCTGCCGCCGGACGAACACCACGCCCAGGACGACACCGGCCACGACGGCCACCGCGGGCCCCACGCCGAGCCCGTACGCGGCGATCTCCTTGATCCCGTAGATGGCCGAGATGACGGCGGCCAGCGACAGCGCCACGCTGACCAGGTCCAGCCGCCCCGGAGCCGGATCACGGTACTCCGGCAGCAGCAAGGGCCCGGCCACCAGCAGCACCGCCATGACCGGCACGCCCAGCAGGAACACCGACCCCCACCAGAAGCTCTCCAGCAGCGCCCCGCCCACCAGCGGGCCGATCACCATGCCGCCGGTGAACCCCGTCATCCAGAGGCTGATCGCCACCGTCCGCTGGGCGGGATCGCGGAACATGGTGCGGATCAGCGACAACGTGGACGGCATCAGCGTCGCTCCGGCGATCCCGAGCAGTCCGCGGGCGACGATGAGCAGGCCGGCGCTCGGCGCGTACGCGGCCAGCGCCGACGCCACGGCGAACGCGGTCGCGCCGATCAGCAGCAGCCGTTTACGCCCGATCCGGTCCCCGATCGCGCCCATGGTGATGAGGAACCCCGCGATGAGGAACCCGTACACGTCGTTGATCCACAACAGCTGGGACGCGCTGGGCCGCAGGTCGGCGCTGAGCATCGGCACGGCCAGATGCAGCACGGTCACGTCAATCGACAGCAGCAGCGTCGGCAGGATGAGCACGGCCAGACCGGCCCACTCCCGGCGCCCCGCTCGAATGGTCAGGTTTTCCGTCATGTGCTCGACCGTAGGAGCTCAACCAAACTTGAGGTCAAGCGTTGCATGCAATGTATGCAATACTGAGAAGCATGCAGACCGACGTGGCATGCAGCCGCCTGCGGGAGCTGATCCTCGACGGCGCCTACCCGCCGGGCGCGCGGCTCACCGAGATGGAGGCCGCGGCGACCCTGGAGATGAGCCGCACCCCGGTGCGCGAGGCGCTGCGGATGCTGGCCGCCGACGGCCTCGTCCGCCCTGCTGGGCGCGGCGTGGTGGTCGTGTCGCTGGAGCAGGCCGACCTGGACGAGGCCTACCAGGTGCGGGCCGCGCTGGAGGCGCTCACCGCCGAGCTGGCCGCCGCCCGCCAGCGCGAGGGCCGCATCGCCCCCGCGGACCTGCGGGCGCTGCGTGAGGTGGCGACGCGGACCGCGACCGCCACGGCCGAAGGGCGCCTCGCCGACGCCGTGCGGCTCAACCGGCGCTTCCACCGGACGATCGCCGAGCTGGCGTGCAACACGATGGCCCTGCGGGCACTGGAGCGGATCTGGGACCAGATCCAGGTGTCCACCCTGCACTCGCTCGTCCCCCCGTCCCGGCCGGCGCATGTGTCGGGCCAGCACGAGGAGCTGCTGGCCGCGATCACCGAAGGCCGCCCCGAGGACGCCGCGGCCATCGCCCGCGCCCACGTCCTCGACACCCGCATCACCGCGCACCAGGAGGAGCAGAAATGACACGCCTGCACACGTACCCGGCCGTCGTGACCTGGACCGGCAACAAGGGCACCGGCACCAGCGGCTACCGCGACTACGGCCGCGACCACGAGCTGTCCGCCGAAGGCCCGCCGGCCATCCTGGGCAGCTCCGACCCGGCCTTCCGCGGCGACCCGGCGCGCTGGAACCCGGAGCAGCTGCTGGTGGGATCGCTCGCGCAGTGCCACATGCTGTGGTTCCTGCACCTGTGCTCGACGGCGGGCGTCGTGGTCACCGAGTACGTCGACCGCGCCGTCGGCACCATGGCCGAGACCGCGGACGGCGGGCATTTCACCGAGGTCGTCCTGCGCCCGGAGGTGACCGTGACCGCCCCAGAGATGACCGAGACCGCCACTCGCCTGCACGCTGACGCTCACAAGGCGTGCTTCATCGCCTCCTCGGTCAACTTCCCGGTCCGCCATGAGCCGGTCGTGCGCGTTCAGGACGTCGCGGCCTCGTAGTCGAGCCCCCGAGCCTCGGGGCGAGCTCCCACAGGCACTCCAGGTCCGTGTAGGCGAAGTACGTCATGACGGCAACGGTCACGGAGGCCGAGCTCGTCACACCCACGATTCACTGCATCCGCCTGGAGACCGGCACGCCGATCGCCTTTCCCCTACCTGCCGGGCCAGCGCATCAGGGTGCAGCTCGACGACCCGCTGTCGTGCATGGGATCCGGCGCTCGCCGTAGACCTGGCGGCGCAGGGCGTGCACGCCGAAGGTCTGGCTCTGGAAGGCGAGCCGGGAGACCTGGCCGGCGGCCTGGTTGAGCTGGTGCAGGGTTGCCTTTAGCGCCTCGGCCTGCTCGGGCGTCGGCAGAAGCCTCACCTGCACCACCAGTTTCACAGTCGAACATACTAGCGGGTGACCAAGGTCACTGCCACCGGGGATCGCACCCTGATATTCGACGAGGCCGCAGCGTTGTTCGCAGCCTCCATGCTCATGTCGTCTTCACACCGACGTACCGGCGGGGCGTGTTCACCGACGAACTGCTTCGCCGCTGCGAAGAGATCATGATCGAAGTGTGCGACAGCTTAGGCGCTCAACTGTGGATTTCAACGGCGAAGACGACCATGTTCACCCGCTGGTGCACTACCCGCCCAAGGTCGGCCTGCCGGTCCTGGTCAACTCGCTCAAGGGCGTCTCGGCCCGGCTGTTCCGCGAGGAGTTCTCCGGCCACGTCCGCCAGTACCTGTGGGGCGGGCACGTGTGGTCCCCGTCCTCCTTCGCCGCCTCCTGCGGAGGGCACCCCCGTCGATCATCAAAGAGTACATCGAGAACCAGAAACGCCCGGACTGACGTCCGAGCGTTCCACACCCAACGTCAGGAAGCGATTCCTCCCAGGCGTGAACGTGAACGCCCGGGGTTCCTCGCTAGACCGCGCTGAAAACTCGTTTGTGCAGGGACATCCACGGTGATCACGCTGAGAGCATGCCTGCACCATCCTCCAGCGAGTTGCTGGGATTCCCGCCGGATGCGCGCCTGCTGATCGTCAACAACGACGACTTCGGCATGTACCGGGACGTCAACGAGGCCGTCGTCCGCTCGATCGAGGACGGGATCGCCGCCTCGTGCAGCCTGATGACGCCGTGCCCGGCCGCGGGCCACGCCATGGACCTACTGCGCGACCGGCCGGAGCTGCCTTTCGGCATCCACTTGACCCTGGTGTGCGACCTGCCCGGCCACCCGGGGGGACCGCTCACCGACCGGGAGAAGGTGCCGTCGCTGCTCGATGAGGCGGGCGGGTTCTACTCCCACGACCGCATCCCCGAGCTCCTCGCCCGCGCCCGGATCGAGGAGGTCGAGACCGAGTTCCGGGCGCAGATCCACGCCGCGCTGGACGCGGGCCTGAGGCCGGCGCATCTGGACTGGCACTGCCTGGCCGACGGCGGGCGCGAGGACGTGTTCGAGCTGACCGCGGCGCTGGCCGGCGAGTACGGCCTGGCGGTGCGGGCCTGGCTGGACCCCGCCCGTGCGCTGCTGCGCGGCCGCGGCCTGCCGGTCGTGGACCATGATTTTCTGGACAGCTTCGCGCTGGACCTGGACGGCAAGGCGGCCGCGTACGCCCGGCGGCTGCGCGAGCTGCCGCCGGGCCTGAGTGAGTGGGCCGTGCATCCCGGCCTGGGAGGGCAGGAGTCGCGGGCGGTCGATCCGGACGGATGGCGGGTGCGCAGGAGCGACTACGAATTCCTCACCTCGCCCCAGGCCCGCGAGCTGCTGCGGCAAGAAGGGATCACCGTGATCGGTTACGAAGTCGTCCAGCGCGCCTGGACCGCTTGACGCCTCAGAGGGCGGCGGCCAAGGCCAGCGCGGCGGCGTCGTGGCGAAGAACCATGATCAGAAGAGTGGCGACCAGCGTGGCGATGAGCAACCAGCTGATCAGGATGATGACTGTCGAGCGACGCGGCCGCCGCCGGCCGCCGGACTGCCCCTCCGACCTCGCCTCGCTGCGACGGACCCGCTCGTTGAACGACTCCAGTCGTGCGACGAGTCGCGGATCGTCCTCGACGAGGTGCTGCTCGATCTGGGCCAGCATCCGCTCCTCATCCTGCGACCAGGCCATAGACGCACCTCCGGAACGCAAGCTCTGTGGCCTCTTTCTGCCCAACCATGAAGATCATTAGCCCCAGCCTGACCAGGTAATTGCACCCTCTTTTCGGTTTGCGATCAAGCTCGAACCTTTGTTCTAATCATGTCATGCGCTGGGACAACCTGCGCCTGACCTATCAAGAAGGCGCGCCTGCCGAGGACGATCCGACCGTGCCGCTCTTCGCCCGCGGTGCGGTCACCCGCACCTTCGACACGCCCGAGTTCAAGGGCATGACCTTCTACGAGATCCGGGCCAGATCCATCGTCAACCGCGTCCCGGCCGCGAGCCGGGTGCCGTTCGAGTACACGATCAACCCGTACCGCGGGTGCAGTCATAGCTGTATTTACTGTTTTGCCAGAAAAACACACGAATATCTGGATTTGGATGCCGGAGCGGACTTCGACTCAAAGATCATCGTCAAGGTCAACGCCGCCGAGCTGGCTCGCAAGGAGCTGGCCTCACCCCGCTGGGGTGGTCACCACATCGCCATGGGCACCAATGTCGACTGCTACCAGCGTGCCGAGGGCCGCTACCGGCTGATGCGCGGCATCCTGGCCGCGCTGCGCGACGCCGCCAACCCGTTCTCCATCCTCACCAAGGGCACGCTGATCCTGCGCGACCTCGACCTGCTCACCGAGGCGGCCGACGTGACCGAGGTGAGCGCCAACGTGTCGGCCGGGTTCGTCGATCCGGAGATGTGGCGGGCGGTGGAGCCCGGCACGCCCCGCCCAAGCCGGCGGCTGGAGGTCTGCGCCATGCTCAACGACAACGGCATCGCGTGCGGGGTGCTGATGGCCCCGATCCTGCCGTACCTCACCGACTCACCTGCCCAGTTGGAACGCACGGTGAAGGAGATCGCCGACTCGGGCGCCACCCACATCGCCCCCATCGTGCTGCATCTGCGGCCGGGGGCGCGGGAGTGGTGGCTGGGCTGGCTCTCGCGCGAGCATCCGCGTCTGGTGCCCCGTTACCTGGAGCTGTACGGCCGGGGCGCCTACGCGCCGAAGGCGTACCAGCAGCGGATCACCTCGCAGGTCAAGGAGCTGGCCGAACGCTTCGGTGTCGGCCGCGCCACCCCGGCCATGGCCCGCCGCCTCCCACCCCGCCCAGCCCTCGTCCCACCCGCCCCGGAGCAACTCCGCCTCCTGTGATCCCGCGTCCGCCACCGAGCCGTGCGACGCCGGGCACCGTCCGGCGGACGCGCGGGCGGGTTGCGGCGCGCCGCAGGTAAATCGCTCGCACCCGCGCGCCCGCCGGTGGCAGGATGGCCGGGACCTGTAGGCCGAACGACCAGGAGCATGCGATGCGAGGCCGCCTCGGAATCTCCCAGCGCCCCATTGGCACGAGAGTTCTCGAGGGCTCCACCACACATGCACATCCTGAACATCGGCATCCTCGCGCACGTAGACGCGGGCAAGACCAGCCTCACTGAGCGGCTGCTGTTCGAGACCGGCGTCATCGCCCGGCTCGGCAGCGTCGACGAGGGCAGCACGCAGACCGACACCGGCGAGATCGAACGCCGTCGCGGCATCACGATCCGCACGGCCGTCGCCTCGTTCACCTTGAGCGGCACCCCAAGTGGCACCCCGGGTGACCTGCGGGTCAACCTGGTGGACACGCCCGGCCACGCCGATTTCGTGGCCGAGGTGGAGCGGGCGCTCGGCGCGCTGGACGGCGCCGTGCTGGTGCTGTCGGCCGTCGAGGGCGTCCAGCCGCACACCCGGGTCCTGATGAAGACCCTGCGCAAGTTGCGCCTGCCCACGTTGATCTTCGTGAACAAGATCGACCGGATGGGCGCCAGGGAGCGGGGGGTGCTCGCCGACATCCGCCGGCGGCTCTCGCCGTACAGCGTCGCACTGAACACCGTGCGGGACATCGGCCGCTCGGCCGCCACCACGCACGGCCTGCCGGCCGAGCTGGTGGAGGAGGCGGCGGAGGTCCTGGCCGAGCGGGACGACGGGCTGCTGGAGGCGCTCGTCGACGGCAAGACCCCGGACCTGGAGCAGGTGCTCGCGGCGCTGGCCCGGCAGTGCGCCGACGGGGTGGCGCACCCGGTCGTGTACGGGTCGGCGATCACCGGCCAGGGCGTCGGCGACCTCCTGGACGCCATCGCCGGCCTGCTGCCGCCCATCCGCCGCTTGGACGGGGACGACGACCGTCCAGGGACGGCGACCGTGTTCGCGATCGAGCGCGCCCCATCCGGCGAGAAGGCCGCCTACCTCCGCGTACGCGCCGGGGTGCTGCGGCCGCGCGAGCACCTCACCTTCCACCGCGCCCTCCACCAGAGCGGCCCCTACGACGGCCGGCTGACCGCGCTGACCGTCGCCGGCGCGCCGGAGCAGCGCCACGCGATGGCGGGCGACATCGTCAAGGTGTGGGGCGTGCCGGAGATCCGCGTCGGCGACCACATCGGCGAGCCACCCCCCGCCGGCGGCGCGCACTTCAGCCCGCCCAGCCTGGAGACGGTCGTGCGCCCGCGCGTGCCCGGCCACGAGCCCCGCCTGCACGCCGCCCTGGTGACCCTGGCCGAGCAGGACCCGCTGATCAGCACTCGCACGCTGGCCGGCGGCGAGACGTCGGTCCTGCTGTACGGGGAGGTGCAGAAGGAGGTCATCGGCGAGACCCTGGCGAGGGAGTTCGGCGTGGAGGCGGTGTTCGAGCCGAGCCGGCCCGTCTACTTCGAGCGCCCTGCCGGCACGGGCGAGGCCGTCGAGGAGATCCAGCGGCACGGCCCCAACGAGTTCATGGCGACCGTCGGCCTGCGGGTGGAGCGGGCCGCGCCGGGCTCGGGCGTCGGCTACCGGCTGGAGGTCGATCTCGGGTCGCTGCCGCAGGCCTTCCACCGGGCGATCGAGGAGAGCGTACGCCTGACGCTGCGCGCCGGCCCGCACGGCTGGCCGGTCACCGACGTCATGGTCACGCTGACCAGGACCGGCTACGACGCGCCCGTCACCGTGGCGGCCGACTTCCGCGGCCGCACGCCGCTCGTGCTCATGCGGGCGCTGCGCCGGGCGGGCACCACGGTGTACGAGCCGTGCCACCGCTTCGAGGTCGAGATCCCGCTGGAGGCGTTCAGCGCGGTCACCGGCGCGCTGGCGGCGCTCGGCGGCGAGCTCGACGGCACGGCACGGCGCGACGACACCTGGGTGATCACTGGTGAGATCCCGGCGGCCGCGGTGCACGAGGTCGAGCAGCGGCTGCCAGGCCTGTCACACGGCGAGGGCGCGTGGTGGTCCGAGCCTGCCGGTGACCGGCCCACCCGATAGGCGGTATGTCGGTTTTTCGGCGTTAGATGGGTATTAACGAGCTTGGTGTACCAATCGTGGGCACCTCGTCCGTACAGGGGGGAAATTCCATGGCAGATACGAAGAAGAAACCCGCCGCGAAGTCGGGCAAGTCGAAGCGGCAGGCCATCAAGACCAACAGGCAGGCCAAGGAGACGAAGAAGGAGACCAGGAAGCCCTCGGACGAGGGATGACCTGGAACCGGCGGGGGGGTGGTGCGAGTCTCC